>JAJPJL010000100.1 GCA_021324255.1 Bacillota bacterium | reverse complement strand
CGGCGCAGCTCGAGCCCCAGGGCCGCGAGCTTCTCTTTGACCTCGTCCAGCGACTTGCGGCCGAAGTTCTTGACGTTGACGACCTCGTCCTCCGTCCGCTGGAGCAGGTCACCGAGGGTATTGATCCCCGCGCGCTTGAGGCAGTTGTACGGCCGCACGGAGAGGTCGAGCTCCTCGATCGGCATCGTGGCGAGCTTGTTCGTCTCGTCGGCCTGCGGCCCCACCGCGACCTCGGTCCCCGCCGCCGTGCCCACGAACAGGCGGAAGTAGTCGATCAGCAGGCGCGCCGATTCCTGCAGGGCCTCTTCCGGCCGGATGCTGCCGTCGGTCCACACCTCGAAGACCAGCCGGTCGTAGTCCGTGGCTTGGCCGACGCGGGTGTCCTCCACCGCGTAGTTGACCTTTTGGATCGGCGAGAACACCGAATCCACCGGGATCACGCCGATGACGTGCTCGCTCTTCCGGTGCCGCTCGGCGGGCACGTATCCCTTGCCGCGCTCGACGACGAGCTCCATCACGAGGTGCGCGTTCTTGCCGTCGAGCGTCGCGATATGGAGGTCCGGATTGAGGATCTCCACCTCCGCGTCCGGCTGGAGATCTCCCGCCGTGACGTCCTTTTTGCCCTTGACGTCCAGCCGCAGCAGCTTCGGCTTGTCGCTGTGGAGCTTGAACGACAGCTCCTTGAGGTTGAGGATGATCTGCGTCACGTCCTCGACCACGCCGGGGACCGTCGAGAACTCGTGGAGCACGTTCTCGATCTTCACGGAGGTCACCGCGGCGCCGGGAATCGAGGACAACAACACCCGCCGCAGCGCGTTGCCGAGCGTCACCCCGAAGCCGCGTTCCAGGGGCTCGACCACGAACTTGCCGTAGGTGTCGGACAGCTCGCTGTATTCGATCTTCGGCTTCGTAATCTCCCACACGCCTGTCGACCCCCTCTGGGGTGTGCGCACCGCCGCCAGCATCTGCTCGTCGAACGCCATGTCGCCGCCTCTTCCGTTGGAATTACCGGGAATAATACTCCACCACCAACTGCTCGTGCACCGGAGCATCGATGTCCTCGCGCGCCGGGAGCGTCAGCACCCGCCCGCTCAGCGCGTCAGGACGATATTCCAGCCACGCCGGGACGCCCCGCCCGGGGTTCCCGGCCAGCGCCTTGAAGTGGGGCAGATTGCGGCTGCCCTCCGCCACCGCGATCGTCGCCCCGGGCCGCACAATCGCCGACGGCACCGTGAGGCGGCGGCCGTCGACCGTGATATGGCCGTGCGCCACGATCTGGCGCGCCTCCTTGCGGCTGCTCCCCAGCCCGAGGCGATAGACGACGTTGTCGAGGCGGCACTCCAGCAGCTGCAGCAGCCGCGTGCCGGTGACGCCCTTGGCCCGGGACGCCACCTGAAAGTACCGCTTGAACTGGCCCTCATACGTCCCGTAGAACCGGCGCAACCGCTGCTTCTCACGCAGGCGCACGGCGAAATCCGAGGGCTTGCGCCGGCTCGGAGGGTGCATCCCCGGCGGCGTCGTGTCCTTCGCGACCGGGCACTTGTCCGTGTAGCACTTCTCGCCTTTGAGGTAGAGCTTCATCCCCTCGCGGCGGCACAGCCGGCACACTGCGCCGTGGTAGCGTCCCATGGCCCCTCCTACACCCGCCGCCGCTTCGGCGGCCGGCACCCGTTGTGCGGAATCGGCGTCACGTCCTTGATCAGGTTCACCTCGAGCCCCGCGGCCTGAAGCGAGCGGATCGCCGCCTCGCGGCCGGACCCCGGCCCCTTGACGTACACCTCGACCTGCCTGACGCCGTGATCCATGGCCTTGCGCGCCGCGTTTTCCGCGGCCAATCCGGCCGCGAAGGGGGTGCCCTTGCGGGATCCCTTAAACCCCGATGTTCCGGCGCTGGCCCACGCGAGCACGTTGCCCTGCAGGTCGCTGATCGTCACAACGGTGTTGTTGAACGTCGACTGGATATGGGCGATCCCCGCCGGCACGTGCTTGCGTTCCCTGCGCTTTCCCGTGGCCATCTCGTCCTCCCGCGTCCCGAGCGTCTACGACGCGGCGCCGGCCGGCGATGCTTTCGCCCGGCGCGCGCCGACGGTCTTCCGCGGACCCTTGCGCGTCCGCGCGTTTGTCCGGGTGCGCTGCCCGCGCACCGGCAGGCCCCGGCGGTGGCGCTGGCCGCGGTAGGAGCCGATCTCGATGAGCCGCCGGATGTCCATGGCGACGTCGCGGCGGAGGTCGCCTTCGACCTTGTAGTTGCGGTCGATGACCTCCCGCAGGCGGGTCACTTCCTCTTCCGTCAGGTTTCGCACGCGGGTGTCGGCGTTGATGCCGGTGATCTGCAAGATCTCCATCGCGCGGCTGCGCCCGATGCCGTAGATATACGTGAGCGCCACCTCGACGCGCTTGTCCCTCGGCAGATCCACCCCTGCGATACGCGCCATCCCTGGCCTCCCCGCGGCTCACCCGCGAGCCGCTATCCCAACCTCGTGGCCGCTCGCACTCATCGGCGCGCGGGCGCGCGCCGCCCTATCCCTGTCGCTGCTTGTGCTTCGGGTTCTCGCAAATCACCATGACGCGGTTGCCGCGCTTGATGATCTTGCATTTCTCGCACATCCGCTTCACGGACGCCCGCACCTTCATTGTCGCCCCCTGCCTGTCGCGTAGCCCGCCGAGCCCGGGACACCCGCGGGGATCCCGGGGACTTCGTGGTCACCGAAACCGGTACGTAATCCGCCCGCGCGTCGGATCGTACGGCGACAGCTCCACCTTGACGCGGTCGCCGGGAAGGATCCGGATAAAGTGGATGCGCATCTTGCCCGAGATGTGGGCGAGCACCTTGTGTCCGCTCGCCAGTTCCACCCGAAACATCGCGTTCGGGAGGATTTCGACGACAGTTCCTTCCACTTCAATGACGTCTTTCTTCGCCATCCACGCTCCCTTGGGCTGCCTTACCCGCAATCCCTTATTATACTAGAGGCATCATCCGGAAGTCCAGTGAGCACCTCGTGCCCGTTCGCGGTGACGGCGACGGTGTGCTCGAAGTGCGCCGAGAGCCGGCCGTCCTTGGTGCGGACGGTCCACCCGTCCGAATCCATCGTCACCTCGTGCGTCCCGGCGTTGACCATCGGCTCGATGGCCAGCGTCATCCCCGGCCGGAGCACCACGCCGCTTCCCGGCCGCCCGAAATTCGGCACCTGCGGCTCCTCGTGCAGGCTCCGTCCCACGCCGTGGCCGGCGAAGTCCCGCACCACGGTGAAGCCGTGGCGCTCCGCGTACCGCTGAATCGCCGCCCCCACGTCCCCGAGCCGCGCCCCGGGGCGCACGGCCCGGATCCCCTCCGAGAGGGCGGCCGACGCGACGCGCAGGAGCGTCCGGGCAGGCTCGGACACGGTGCCGACCGGAACCGTCACCGCGCAGTCTCCGTGAAATCCCTCGATCACGGCGCCCAGGTCCAGGCTGACGATCTCCCCGTCCCGCAGTTTTCGCCGGCCCGGGATGCCGTGCACGACCTCGTCGTTGACGGAGGTGCACAGGCTGGCCGGATATCCGCGGTATCCGAGAAACGACGGCACGCCCCCGAGCGCCCGGATCTGATCCTCGGCGATGCGGTCCAGGTCGCGGGTGGTGACGCCCGGCACGACGGCATCGACCACGGCGCGGAGCGCCCGCACCGCGACGCCGCACGCCCGCCGCATCGCGGCAAGCTCCGCCGGCGACTTGAGCGCGATCACCACCGCCATCCTCTCATCCGTGGGGCGGCTACCGGACCCGGCCCGCCCGGGACTGCACGAACTCGCGAATCTCATCGTAAACGTCCACGACCGGCCGCTCCGCGTTGACGGTGAGGAAGATCCCCCGGCGCCGGTAGTGATCCACCAGCGGCGCGGTCCACCGGCGAAACACCTCCAGCCGGTGGAGGACCGTGCTCTGCGCGTCGTCGCGGCGCTGGATCAGCTCGGCGCCGTCCAGATCGCACCGGCCGGGCACCCGCGGCGGTTTGACGTCCAGGTGGTAGATCGAGCCGCAGACGGGGCACACCCGGCGGCCCGTGAGGCGCCGGAGCAGCGCCTCCTCACGAATCTCGAAGGACACGACCGCGTCGAGGCTGCGGCCCGCCCGCGCCAACCACGCATCCAGCGCGTCCGCCTGGGACAACGTCCGCGGATAGCCGTCCAGGATGAAGCCCCCGGCCGTGTCGGGCTCCGCGAGGCGCGTGCGCACGATCTCGTCCACGATCTCGTCGGGGACCAGATCGCCTTCCCGCATGTATGCAAACGCCCGCCGGCCGACCTCGGTATCGTCGCGCACGGCCTGCCGCAGAATGTCGCCCGTGGAGATGTGCGGCAGGCCCTGACGCTCGTGAAAGATCTGCGCCTGGGTGCCCTTGCCGGCCCCAGGGGGACCCATGAAGATCAGATCCATGCGGACCCGATCACTTCATGAACCCCTCGTAGTGGCGCATCAGCACGTACGCCTCGATCTGCTTCATGGTCTCCAGCGCCACGCCGACCACGATCAGCAGCGACGTTCCGGTCAAGTACAGCGTGAGCTGCCCGGTGAAGCGCGACAGGAAGATCGGCCCGACCGCGATCAGCCCCAGGAAGACGGCGCCGACCAGCGTGAGGCGCTCCAGGATCCGCGTGAGGTAATCGGTCGTCGGTTTGCCCGGCCGGATGCCCGGGATGAAGCCGCCGTACTTCTTGATGTTGTCCGACACATCCTCGGGGTCGAAGCTGACGGCCGTGTAGAAGTACGTGAACGCGATGATCAGGGCGAAGTACAGGATCGCCCCGAAGGCCCCGTTCAGGTTCAGCGCGTTGCCGACCGTCTGAACCCACGGGACGCGCGAGAACTGCGCGATCGTGGAGGGGAACTGCATCACCGAGATGGCGAAGATGATCGGGATGACCCCGGACGACGCGATGCGGATCGGGAGGTGCGTCGTCTGGCCGCCGACCATGCGCCGCCCGACGATGCGTTTGGCGTACTGGATCGGGATCTTGCGCGCGGCCTGCGTGACGATCACGACGGCCACGATGCTCGCCAGGATCACGAGGACGTCGGCGAGCGCCCGGAAGATCGACGCCTCGCCGACGTTGACGAGGCCGATCGTCTGGGACAGCTGGTTCGGCAGCCGCGCCGAGATCCCGGCGAAGATGATGAGCGAGACGCCGTTGCCGATGCCGTACTCGGTCATGATCTCGCCCATCCACGTGAGGACCATCGTCCCGGCCATGAGCGTGATCAGGATCTCCACGTAGACCAGCGGGCGCGAGTTCGTGATCGCCCCGAGGTTGCGGATCAGGACCGTCTGTCCGAGGCCCTGGATCAACGCGAGGAGCACGGAGAGATACAGCGTCCACTGGCCGATCTGCCGCCGGCCGGCCTCGCCCTCCTCGCGGTGAATCTCCTTGAGCCGCGGGAAGACGACCTCGAGCAGGCTGAAGATGATCGACGCTGTAATGTACGGGAACACCCCGAGCGCAAACACCGCAAACCGAGACAGCGCGCCGCCGACAAACAGGTCGATGAACCCGAACACGTTCCCCTGTTGGGAGAACAGCGTCTGGAGCCGCGCCACGTCCACGCCGGGGACGGGGATGTGCGAGCCGAGCCGGAACAGCGCCAGCATCCCGACGGTAAAGAGAAACTTCCGCCGGAGATCCGGAATGCGGAAAATGTTCGCCAACCCTGGGATCATGGCAGTACCTCGGCCCGTCCTCCCGCCGCCTCGATCCGCTTGCGCGCCGACGCGCTGAACGCGTGCGCCCTGACCACGAGCGCGTGCCCCAACTCGCCGTCGCCCAGGATCTTGACCCGCGCCGCCCGGAGCAGCTTCGCCTGACGGAGCGTCTCCGGGGTCACCTCGCTGCCGGCCGGAAACGCCCCCAGCCGGCCGATGTTCACTTCCCCCATGGCGGGGCGGGGCCCGCCGCCGGTGAGGTTGCTGCCGGCCCCGCGGATGCCTCGCCGGTAGGGCACCCGCTTGATCAGGGGGAGCTGGCCGCCCTCGAATCCGGGCCGCATCTGGCCGCCCGAGCGCGCCTTCTGCCCCTTGTGCCCGCGGCCCGCCGTGTTTCCCGCCCCGGACGCGTGGCCCCGGCCGACCCTCCGGCGGGGGCGGCGTGCGCCGCGCGCGGGCTTGAGCCTACCGATCGTCCCGGCCATCTGCCACCTCTGTCACGGCCACCAGATGCTCGACCTTGCGCAGGGCCCCCCGCAATGCCGGCGTGAGGGCGTGGACGCGGGACGCGCCGACGCGGCGGAGCCCGAGCGCGTGCACCGTACGCCGCTGCGTCTCCGCGTAGCCGATCAGGCTCCGGCGCAGCGTGACCCGCACCCGGGCCGCTACGCGGTCAGCCACTGCGCGGCCCTCCGTCCGATGAGATCGGTCACCGACTTGTGGCGGAGTTGCGCGACTTCCTCGGGCCGCCGCACGTCGAGCAAGCCCTTGAGCGTGGCGCGCGCCTGGTTGATCGGGTTGTTGCTGCCGAGCGACTTCGTCAGCACGTCGCGCACGCCCGCCGCCTCCAACACCGCGCGGACGGGGCCGCCGGCGATGACGCCGGTCCCCGGCGCGGCCGGGCGGAGCATCACCCGCGCCGCCCCGTAGTGCGACACGATCTCGTGCGGAATCGTCGTGCCCGCGAGCGCGACCCGCATGAGGTGCTTCTTGGCGTCGTCCGTCCCCTTACGGATCGCATCCGGCACCTCGGCGGCCTTGCCGAGCCCCACGCCGACATGCCCGTGCTCGTCCCCCACGACCACCAGGGCGCTGAAGTTGAAGCGCTTCGCTCCCTTGGTCACCTTCGCGACGCGGTTGATCCAGATCGCCTTTTCCGAGGTCAGATTGACCGCGTCGGCGCTGACGCGCCGGTGCAGATACTCCAGATCGACGGGCTTGTGCGCCGGCGGCGCTTCGACCTTGCGGGCCTTGCCCCGCGCCTTCTTCCCCTTCGAACCCTTTCCTTTTGAACGCGGCATGCACACCCTCCCTGCCGGCGGTCTCCACACCGCCGGATCCGGCCCTAAAACTCGAGCCCGCCTTCGCGGGCGCCGTCCGCGACCGCGCGCACGCGCCCGTGATATTGATAGCCACCCCGATCGAACACCACGCGGACGATCCCGCGCTCCCGCGCCCGCTTCGCGATCAGCTGTCCCACGATCTTGCACGCCTCGGACTTGCTCGCCGCCTGCGCCCGGGCGCGGATCTCCGGATCGAGCGTGGACGCGGCCGCGAGCGTGCGCCCCACGCCGTCGTCGATGATCTGCACGTGCATGTGGGCGAGGCTGCGAAACACGGACAGCCTGGGACGGTCGGCCGTTCCCCGGATGCCGCGGCGGAGCCGCAGGTGCCGGCGCTGCCGGGCCTCGTTGCGATCACGGCGCTTGATCATCCACGCACTCCTTCGCTAGGCTTTGGCCCCGGCCGCCTTGCCGGCCTTGCCCGCCTTCCGGCGCACCCGCTCCCCCTGGTACCGGACGCCCTTCCCCTTGTACGGATCGGGCTCTCGCAGCGCCCGGATGCTCGCCGCGATCTGGCCCACGAGCTCCTTGTCGACCCCGCCCACGACGATCCGGTTCGGCTGCGGCGCCTCCAGCGTGATGCCCGCGGGCGGCTTGATCTCCACCGGATGCGAAAAGCCGAGCTGCAGCGCGAGCGCGGCGCCCTGCTTTTGGGCGCGGTAGCCCACCCCCTGGATCTCCAGGTTGATTTGGAACCCTTGGGTGACGCCGTGCACCATGTTGGCGACCAGCGCGCGGGTCAGCCCGTGCAGCGCGCGATGGAACTTGTCGTCGCTCCGCCGCGAGACCACGATCTGGTCCCCTTCCACGGCGACCCGGATGTCCGGGTGCACCGTCCGCGCCAGCGTGCCCTTGGGGCCCGAGACGTTGACCGTCCCGTCCGCGACCGCGACCTGGACCCCCGGCGGGATCGGAATCGGCATCCTGCCTACGCGAGACATCTCGGGCTCCCTTCGCGCCGCCGTGCGCCGGGTCCGGACGGCCGGGCGCGCGCCGCCCCGCCCGCCGTTACCAGATGAAGCATAGCACCTCGCCCCCAACGCCCGCCCGCCGGGCGTCCCGGTCCGTCATCACGCCCCGGGACGTCGACAGGATGGCCACGCCCATGCCGCCGCGAATGCGCGGCACATCGGCGCACCGTCTGTAGACGCGCAGCCCGGGCCGGCTGATGCGCCGCAGCCCGGTGATGATCCCCTGCTTGCGCTCCCCGTAGCGCAGCTGCAGCCGGATCGTCTGCGGCGCCGTCTTCTCGACGTGATAGTCCGCGACGAATCCTTCGGCCTTGAGGATCTTGACGATGTCCATCTTCAGCCGCGACGCCGGGATCACGACCCAGTCCTGCCGGGCGATCAAGGCGTTACGGATCCGCGTCAGCATGTCCGCGATCGGATCGGTCGTCACTCCCACTCCGTCACCTCACCAGCTCGCCTTCACCAAGCCGGGGATCTCACCCCGGTGCGCCAGGGTGCGCAGGCAGATCCGGCACAGCCCGAACTTCCGAAACACCGCCCGCGGCCGGCCGCAGTTGCGGCAGCGGTTGTAGCGCCGCACCTTGAACTTCGGCGTCGCCCGCCACTTGATGAGCAAGGCTTTCTTCGGCATCTACGCGGCCCCCCCGACCGGCGCGGCCTCCCGCATCGGGAGGCCCATCAGCCGCAGCAACTCCGCGGCCTCCTCGTCGGTCCGCGCCGTCGTCACGATGGAGATGTCCATCCCGCGGATCTTGTCGACCTTGTCGTACTCGATCTCCGGAAAGATCAGCTGCTCCCGGATGCCGATGTTCATGCCGCCGCGGCCGTCCAGCGACCGGCTCGACAGTCCCTTGAAGTCCTTGATGCGCGGCAGGCTGATGTTGAACAGCTTGTCCAGGAACTCGTACATCCGTTCGCCACGCAGCGTCACCTTGCAGCCGATCGGATTCCCGGCGCGCAGCTTGAACGCCGCGATGGACCGCCGGGCGCGGGTGATCACCGGCCGCTGCCCGCTGATGAGGGTGAGCTCCTCCACCGCCTTGTCCAGGTGCCGCTGGTCGGCGAGCGCGTCCGCGACCCGCATGTTGATGACGACCTTCTCCACCCGCGGCACCTGCATCGGATTGGTGTACCCGAAGCGCTGCCGCAGGGCGCCGGCGACCTCCGTCCGATACCGCTCACGCAACCGTGCCATACCGCACCCCGATCCCCGTCTACGCTCGATCGATCAACTCGCCGCAGTGGCGGCACACGCGCACCGTCGTCCCGTCGTCCATCCGCTGGCGTCCGAACCGGACGGCGCGGCCGCAGCGGGTGCACACCAGCATGGCCTTGGACGCCGGAAACGGCATCTCTTTCGGCACGATGCCGCCGGACGGCATCTTCTCGTTCGGCTTGGTGTGGCGCTTCGCGACCGCGACGCCTTCCACGATGATCCGCGCCTCCTTCCGGAGCACGCGCAGGACCTTGCCGCGCTTGCCGCGGTACTTGCCGTGGGTGACCTCCACCGTGTCGCCCCGCCGCACGTGGATCGCCGCTCGCGCCCCGCCCATCACAGCACCTCCGGGGCCAGGGAAATGATCTTCATGAACTGTTTCTCCCGAAGCTCCCGCGCCACGGGACCGAAGATCCGCGTGCCGCGCGGGTTGTTCTGGTCCGAGATCAGCACCGCCGCGTTGTCGTCGAAGCGGATCGAGGAGCCGTCCGGCCGGCGCGTCGGCCGGGTCGTGCGCACGACCACGGCGCGGACGACCTCGCCCTTCTTGACGGGGCTGTTGGGGATCGCCTGCTTCACCGTCGCGACGATGACGTCGCCGATGCCCGCATACCGCCGCCGGGATCCCCCGTACACGCGGATGCACATGATCTCCCGCGCGCCCGTGTTGTCCGCGACCCGCAGGCGCGTGTAGTTCTGGATCATCGCGCCCGCTCCAGCACCCGCACCACGCGCCAGCGCTTGTCCTTGCTGAGCGGGCGGGTCTCCGAGATCAGCACCGTGTCGCCCGCCCGCGCGCTGCCCTGCTCATCGTGCGCCTTGAAGCGGCGGCTCTTGCGGACGATCTTCTTGTACAACGGATGCCGCCCGCGCCGGGCGACCTCCACCACCACGGTCTTTTGCATCTTGTCGCTCACGACGATCCCGATCTGCGTCTTGCGCAGGCCCCGCGCGCGCGGGGCGCCGCCGGTGTGAGCCGGCGCCACGTCTTCCGCCATTACGCCCTCCCCCCGGCCGGCGTCCGCTCACGGAGCGCCGTCAGCAGGCGCGCGATCGTGCGCCGGGTCGCGACGACGCGGGCCGGGTTTTGCAGCTTGCCCGACGCCCGCTGCAGCCGCAGGTTGAACACTTCCTGCCGCGCCTCCTGCAGCTGCTTCTGGAGCTCCACCGGCGTCAGGTCCCGCAGCGACGGCCGGCTCATGCCCGCGCTCCCGTCCCGGCGGCCGCCGCTTCGCCGGTCGCGTCACGCTGCACGAAGCGCGTGCGGACCGGCAGCTTGTGGCCCGCGAGCGTCATCGCCTCACGCGCCACGCTCTCGCTCACCCCGGCCAGCTCGAACAACAGGCGGCCGGGCTTGACCACCGCCACCCAGAGCTCCGGATTACCCTTGCCGCTGCCCATGCGCGTCTCGGCCGGCTTCTTCGTGACCGGCTTGTCCGGGAACACCCGGATCCAGAGCTTGCCGCCGCGCTTCACGAAGCGGGTGATCGCCCGGCGCGACGCCTCGAGCTGCTGGCTCGTGATGTGGCCCCGCCCCAGCGCCTGCAGGCCGAACTCGCCGAACGCCACCCAGTCGCCGGCGTGGGCGTCGCCACGCATGCGTCCCCGCTGCGCCTTACGAAACTTGACCCTCTTGGGCATCAGCATGCGCCTCTCGCCTCCTCTGCACCGTCACGCGCGGGAGCCGCGACGGCAGCACGGTCGTCTCGCCGGCCCGGCCCCGCAGCTCCCCCGGCCGGCGCCGCTCGGGCAGCACATCGCCGCGATAGATCCAGACCTTCACCCCGATGCGGCCGTACGTCGTGAGCGCCTCCGCGACGCCGAAGTCGATGTCGGCCCGCAGCGTGTGGAGCGGCACGCGGCCGTCGCGATACCACTCGTAGCGCGCGATCTCGGCGCCGGCGAGCCGGCCGCTGCACGCGATCCGGATGCCTTTGGCGCCGCTGCGGAGACTCCGGGCCACGGCCTGCTTCATGGCGCGCCGGTACGCGATGCGCCGCTCGAGCTGGCTCGCCACGTTCTGGGCCACCAGCGCCGCCTCGAGCTCGGCGCGGCGGATCTCCTGGACGTTGAGCTGAATCGGCTTACCGGTCAGCGCTTCGAGCTCCTTTTTCAATGCATCGATCCCGGTGCCGCCCCGCCCGATGATGATCCCCGGGCGCGCCGAGTGGATCGTGATGCGCACCTGGTTGGCGCGGCGCTCGACCTCGATCCGGGAGATGCCGGCGCGGCCGAGCTTCTTCTTGATGTGCCGGCGCAGCGCCTGGTCCTCCTGGATGAGCTCCGGAAAGTTCTTTTCGGCGTACCACTTGGACTCCCAGTCCTTGATGATCCCGAGCCGCAGGCCGATCGGATGGATCTTTTGCCCCACGACGCTCCTCCTTATCCGCCTCGT
>JAJPJL010000054.1 GCA_021324255.1 Bacillota bacterium | reverse complement strand
TTGGTGAGCACGCGAAGCGCGTCCGGCACCGGCATGCGCCGCCGTTTCCGCCGGCGCGGCAGGATGTTGCCGAACAGATCCTGGAGGTTGATGCCCATCTCCTCCACACCCTGCCCCGAAAACACCTCCACGGTTGGCAGCGCGCTCTCCTCGGTCTCGATCTCCGCGGTCTCATGATCGAGCTCACCGCGGTCGAGGCGCGCCCGCATGGCGGCGCGGCGCTCGGCAAGATCGGGAGCGGCCGGCCCGGGGGGCGCCGGCGCCGCGGCCGGCGGACGCCCGCCGCCGAACAGCGTCTCGAACGGGTTTGCCAACCCGGGCTCCCGCCGCGGGGCGGGCACGAGAATCTCGACGAGCCGGTCACGGGCGTGCGCGGCGGCCCGCTCGCGCACCTTGCCGACCTGTTCGCTCCGAACCATCTGGATCGCGGTTTCGACCAGATCCCGGATCATCGAGTCCACGTCGCGCCCGACGTACCCGACCTCCGTGAACTTGGTGGCCTCGACCTTGACAAACGGCGCCGCGGCCAGGCGGGCCAGGCGTCGCGCGATCTCCGTCTTGCCGACGCCCGTCGGGCCGATCATCAGGATGTTTTTGGGGATGACCTCGTCGCGCATATCGGGCCCGAGCCGGCTCCGCCGGTAGCGGTTTCTGAGCGCGATCGCCACCGCCCGCTTGGCAGCCGCCTGCCCGACGATATACTTGTCGAGCTCTTCCACGATGCGCCGCGGCGTCAGCCCGTCGATCGCGGGCCCCGGTTCCGGTCCCTGCATGCCCATCGGTTACGGCAAGACCTCCACCGTCACCTGATCGTTCGTAAACACGCAGATCTCGCTGGCAATACGCAGCGCCTCCCGGGCGATCTCCTCCGCCGGCAGCGGGGCGTGCCGCACCAGGGCGCGGGCGGCGGCCAGGGCGTACGGCCCCCCGGACCCGATCGCCGCCAGGCCGTCGTCGGGCTCGATGATGTCGCCGCTCCCGGAGAGCACGAAGAGATGGTCGCGGTCGGCCACGACGAGGAGCGCTTCGAGGCGCCGCAAGATGCGGTCCGTGCGCCAGTCTTTCGCGAGCGCCACGACGGCGCGGGCCAGATGCCCGTGCGTCTCGCCGAGCTTTTGTTCCAGGCGTTCGAACAGCGTGAGCCCGTCCGCCGCGGAACCGGCGAACCCGGCGATCACGCCGTCGCCGATGCGGCGAATCTTGCGCGCACCGTGCTTGAGCACCGTGTTCCCGAGGCTCACCTGACCGTCGCCGGCCAGGGCCACCCGGCCGTCACGGCGAACGGCCACCACGGTGGTGGATCGGAGGCGCGGCGCCGCACCCGGACGCCCGGGTGCGGCCCGGCGCCCGGCGGTCACGAGGGCGTGCCTACCTGCTCGGGCTCGCGGGCTGCCGCCACCTCCTTGTACGTGCATTCCTTGTTGCTGCAGACGACCGGCGGCGTCACGCCGCGGCGCGCCCGCTTGGTCACGAGGATGTGGCCGCACTGCGGGCACGTCCGCCCCACGGGTCGATCCCACGACGTGAAGGTGCACGCCGGATAGTTGGCGCATCCGTAGAAGACGCGTCCCTTGCGCGTGCGCCGCTCCACGACCTCGCCGTTGTCGAGCGGGCAGCGCACGCCGATCCCCACGGGTCGCGTATAGGAACAGGCGGGGTACCCCGAGCAGGCGATGAACTCGCCGTAGCGGCCCCGCCGCTTCACCAGCGGCCGCCCGCACTGCGGGCAGAGCTCGCCGATCTCCTCCGGGGCCATCTCGACTTCCTCGATATTCTGCTCGGCTTTGTGCAGCACTTCCTCGAACGGCCCGTAGAACGCCCGGACGACGCCGACCCAATCCTCCGTCCCCTCCTCGACCCGGTCCAGATCCGCCTCCATGTGCGCGGTGAACTCCACGTCGAGGACATCGGGGAAGTGTTCGACCAACAGCGTGTTGACGAGGATCCCCAGATCCGTGGGATAGAGGCGCCGGTCCTCCAGCTCCACGTACCCGCGGTGCTTGATCGTCTCGATGATGGGCGCGTACGTGCTCGGCCGCCCGATGCCGCGCTCTTCGAGCGCGCGCACGAGCGTGGCTTCCGTGTACCGCGGCGGCGGCTGCGTGAAGTGCTGCGCCGGGTCGAGCCCGAGGAGGCGGAGGCGCTCGCCCTGCTGCAGCTCCGGCAGCCATCCCTCGGCGGGTTCCTCCTCGCCGTTGTCGCGTCCCTCGAGGTAGACGCGAAGGAACCCCGGGAATTTCACGCGGGAACCGGTCGCGCGGAACCCGTACGGGCCGGCGGCGATGTCCACGGCGAGCGTGTCTATGACGGCCGACGCCATCTGGCTGGCGATGAAACGCTCCCAGATCAGCTTGTACACCTTGTACTGGTCCGCTTTGAGGTACGGCTTGACCGAGTCCGGCGTGCGCGTGACGGACGTCGGCCGGATCGCCTCGTGCGCGCCCTGCGCATCGCGGCGGGACGTGTACCGGCGCGGTTCCGCCGGCACGTAGGACGCGCCGTAGGTGTCCGCGATGAAGGTCCGCGCCTGGGCCTGCGCCTCGGCGGCGACATACACGGCGTCCGTGCGCATGTAGGTGATCAGGCCCACCGTGCCCTCGGGGCCGACGTCGAGGCCCTCGTAGAGTTGCTGGGCCACCACCATGGTCCGCGCCGCCGAGTAGCCGATCTTGCGGTTTGCTTCCTGCTGCAGGGTGCTCGTCGTGAACGGCGCCGCGGGATGCCGCTGCTGATCCCGGCGCCGAACGTCCGCTACCGTGTAGGGCAGCCGCTCCAGGTCCCGGATCAGGGCATCCGCCTCGCCCTGGTTGCCGATGGCGATCTTGTCGCCGCCCTTCGTGACGAGCCGCGCCACGAACGGCGCGTCCTCGCCGAGCCGGGCGAGCCGCGCGGCGATCGACCAGTACTCCTGCGGCACAAAGGCTTCGATCTCGCTCTCGCGCTCGCAGATGAGCCGCACCGCGACCGACTGCACGCGGCCGGCGCTGAGCCCGCCGCGGACCTTGCGCCAGAGGAGCGGACTGAGCTTGTAGCCGACGAGGCGATCGAGCACCCGCCGCGCCTGCTGCGCGTTCACCCGGCTGACGTCGATGTCCCGAGGCACCGCGAGCGCCCGCCGGACCGCGTCCTTTGTGACCTCGTGGAATTCGATGCGCTTGATCTTCGGGTTGACGCGCTCGAGGATGCTCGCCAGGTGCCAGGAGATGGCCTCCCCTTCCCGGTCGGGGTCGGTGGCGAGATAGATGGCCGACGCCTTCTTGGCCGCCGACTTGAGCTCTTTGATGACCGGTCCCTTGCCCTTCGGCACAACATACTTCGGCGTGAATTCGTGCTCGATGTCCACGCCGAGTTGGCTGCGAGGCAGGTCCTTGACGTGCCCCATCGATGCGACCACGTCGTATCGCCGATCCAAGAGCTTCTTCAGCGTCCGCGCCTTGGTCGGCGACTCCACGACTACGAGAGTTTTCGCCACTACACGCCTCCAGGCTCGAAGTGTCCCGAGCGGCCGGGTCCGGTTCGGGCGAAGCGCTGGCCGGCCGCGCGTTGCACCAGGCCGTCGATCTCCAGCACCGCGAGGGCCGCCGCTACCTGCGCGGCCCCGAGCCCGGACCGCGCGGCCACATCGTCAATATGCACAACTTCGTCCCCCAGGGCGACAAGCACCCTGGCCCGGACCGACGCTGGTGCGCGCGGCGCCGCGTCGAGCGCGGGCTGCGCCGGAGCCGGCAACCCCAACACCCGAGGCGCCTCGGCCGGCGCCGGGATCACGCCGGCGCCCTCCGCCAGCAGCCGGTGTGGGCCCCGGCTCGGCCCGGCGTACACGTTGCCCGGGACGGCGAACACCGGCCGTCCCTGCGCCCGCGCGTATCGCGCCGTGATCAGCGCGCCGCTGTCCAGGTCTCCCTCGACGACGATCACCGCCCGAGCCAGCCCGCTGATCAGCCGGTTGCGCCGGGCAAATTGCCGGCGGTCCGGGTGCGCGCCCATGGGCGCCTCCGACACCAGCGCGCCGCGCGCCTGCATCGCTTCCATTAAGGACCGGTGCTCGGGCGGATACACCACATCGACTCCGCCGGCCAGCACCCCGACCGTCACGCCGCCGGCGCGCAGCGCGCCGGCGTGGGCCGCGCCGTCGATCCCGCGGGCGAGGCCGCTCACCACCACCGCCCCGGACGCGCCCAGGGATTCCCCGAGGCTGCCCGCGACACCGAGGCCGTACGGCGTCGCGCGACGCGTCCCCACGACGGCGACCGCGGGACCGGCGCCGCCCGGCCACCGCCCCCGGACGTACACCACCGGCGGCGCATCGCGAAGATCCCGCCACGCCGGCGGGTACCCATCATCGAGCCACGTCAGCACCCGTGCTCCCGCCGCATCGGCCCGGCGCAGCACGCGATCCACGTCGACCGCGCCGCGGCCCGACGCGATCAACGCCGCGACGCGCGTGCCGATGCCGCCGACCGACCCAAGGGCCTCTGCCGGCGCGCCCCACGCCTCGCGGGCGGATCCGAACGCGCGCATCAAGCCCGCGATGCGCACCGGACCGAGCCCCGGCGTGAGACTCAACGCGATCAGGCACCGGCGCTCGCCCGCGTCCAAGGATTCTATACCCCGCTGTCTCGCATTGTCAAATAACGCCGCCGGCGCGACCGCGCCACGGTTGCCGCACGAACACACACGCGTCGACGGTCGCGGCGCCGCCGTCGTCCAGCAACACACGGGCGCATTCGCTGACCGTGGCGCCCGATGTCATCACGTCGTCGAGCAGCAGGACGTGGGCGCCGCGCAGCATCCGCGTCCGAAACCCCAGCGCAAACACCCCGTGCACGGCGCGCCACCGCGCGGCCTCGGCCCGCCCGCGCTGGGCGGTGATGGGCCGTGTCTGCGCGAGGAACGGCGGCGCGAGATCGTCGCACGGCACGCGGCCGCGGAGATACGGCAGCGCCTCGAGGTAGATCGCGGTGAGCGGATGCCACCGGCGTCCCCGCACCGTCGCGGGATGAAACGGCACGGGCACGAGCACGTCGTAGTCTCGCACGGCGGGGGTATCCGCAACCCACCCGACGAGGAGCCGCGCGAGGAGCGTCGCCGCAGGCGCGCTGCCGCGATCCTTGGCGGCCAGCACGAGCGCGCGCGCCGCGCCGCAATGGTACCCGAGGACGCACCGGGTCGTACCGATCCGCAACCGCCCGCGCCGGCACCCCAGGCTGGGACAGCGTCCCCCGGCGCAGCGCTGGGCGCACCGACGGCACGCGCTGTCGGGAATCGGATCCAGCGCCGCCGCGACGCACGCCGGCGCAATCGGATAACCCCGGCCGCACCGCCGGCACGTGCGGTGCGCCCGCAGAAGCGCGCGGAGCGATCCGGGCACGAGCGGCGCCGCCGCCGCGCTCATACGCCGGACGGCGCGCCCGGAGCTACCCGCGCACGCCCCGGACGGTCGAGCGCGCGATACGACAGCGCCTCGGCGAGATGGTCCGCGCCGATACGATCCGCCTCCGCCAGATCGGCGATCGTGCGCGCCACACGCACGACGCGCTCCACCCCGCGTGCGCTCAGCCCGAGCCGGTCGATGGCGCCCCGAAGCAATGCGGTGACGGCCGCGTCTAGGCGACCGTCGCGGCCGCCGAGGGCGCCGGCCGGCGCCGGGTGGGAAACGGCGCTCCGCCGCGCCGCGCAGCGCCGGCTCCGCGCCCGCATGACGCGCGCGCGGATCGTCTCCGAGGATTCGCCGGCGTGCTGCGCTGTGAGCTCCGCGCCCGTGAGCCGCGGCACTTCCAGGTACAGGTCGATGCGATCGAGCAGCGGGCCGGAGATCCGGCTCAGATACAGCGCGCGTTGCCGAGCGGTGCAGGCGCACGGCGTGACCGCGTCGCCAAGGTACCCGCACGGGCACGGGTTGAGCGCCGCGACGACCACGCAGCGCGTGGGAAACGTGACGGTGCCCTGGGCGCGTGCGATCACCGCGCGGCCCTCCTCCAACGGCTGCCGCAAGGCCTCCAGCGCGTCGCGGCGGAACTCCGGCAGTTCGTCGAGAAAGAGCACCCCGAGGTGCGCGAGGCT
Source organism: Bacillota bacterium (assembly GCA_021324255.1). GTDB lineage: Bacteria > Sysuimicrobiota > Sysuimicrobiia > Sysuimicrobiales > Segetimicrobiaceae > JAJPIA01. The sequence continues at coordinate 22,230 of JAJPJL010000054.1, read as the reverse complement.
CGCCTCCCCCGGACGGGGAATCGCGCCGCCGCCGACGAGCGCGACGGCGCTGGCGGTGTGGTGAGGCGCGCGAAACGGCCGCGTTGTGACGAGCGCCGCGCGGGCCGTAAGGTGCCCGGCCACGCTGTAGATACGCGTCACCTGGATCGCTTCGTCGTGGCTCAGCGGCGGCAGGATCGTCGGCAACCGGCGCGCCAACATGGTCTTCCCGGAGCCCGGCGGACCGACCATCATCACGTTGTGCCCGCCGGCGGCCGCGATCTCGAGGCCGCGCCGGACATGCGCCTGCCCCCGGACATCCGCAAAGTCCACCGCGGGAGACGTCTCGGGGAGCCCCCCGGCGTGTGGTGGGACCGGCGGAAACGGGATCTCGCCGCACAGCGCCCGGACGGCGTCGCGCAGCCGGGCTACGGGACAGACGCGTGTCCCGCACACGATCGCCGCCTCGGGGGCGTTGCTCTCGGGCACGAGGAGCCCGCGGACGCCGGCCGACCGCAGGTCCTGGGCGATGCTCAGCATCCCGGCGACCGGGCGTACCGTACCGTCGAGCGACAACTCGCCGACGGCCACGTACCCCCGCACCGCGGTCTCCGGCAATTGCCCGGTGGCGGTCAGGATCCCCAGCGCAATCGGCAGATCGAAGGCCGGCCCGACCTTGCGCGTATCCGCGGGCGCCAGGTTCACGGTCACGCGGCGCGCCGGCATGTCGTATCCGGCGTTGCGAATGGCCGCACGCACGCGCTCGCGCGCCTCGCGCACCGCCGCGTCCGGCAGGCCGACGATCGCAAATGCCGGGAGGCCGGCGGCAACGTCCACCTCCACGTCCACCGGCACTGCGTCCAGACCGATCACCGCGGCGCTGCGCACCCGGGCGAGCATGTCGAGCCACCCTCGCGTACGCGTATTCTAGTGAAAAGATATAAGGATGTCTAGATGTCCACGCTTACCGGGTGCTGGGCGCGGTTATCGGGCGGGCCGGGACACGTGGGGATCGAGCACGTCGCGCAGCGCGTCCCCCACGACGTTGAGGCAGAGCACGACGATCGTGATCGCGAGCCCCGGAAATACGCTGAGCCACCAGGCGTTGGGGAAGTACTTTTGCGCGTCGGCGAGCATGGCTCCCCACTCGGGCGAGGGGGGTTGCGCGCCGAGCCCGATGAAGCTCAAGGCCGCCGCGGCGAGCATGATCGATCCGGTATCCAGGCTCGCCACCGCCAGCACGGGCGGCAACGCGTTCGGCAGCACGTACCGCAGCCCGATGCCCACCGGCCGCAAGCCGACGGCCACCGCGCCCGCGACATAGTCGCGTTCGCGGATGCCGAGCGTCAGCCCACGGACGAGCCGCGCCACGCCCGGGGTCCCCCCGATCCCCAGCGCGACCATGACGTTTTGCAGGCCCGGCCCGAGCAGCGCCACCATCAGCAGCGCGAGGATCAGCCCCGGGATGCCGAGCGCGATGTCGATCACGCGCATGACGGCGAGGTCGAACCAGCCGCCGGCGTAGCCGGCCGCGAGGCCGAGCAGCGTTCCGCAGCAGAACTCGATCACCACCGCGACGAGGCCGACGGTGAGCGACAGACGCCCGCCAAACAGCATGCGGGACCAGACGTCCCGCCCCATGCCGTCCGTCCCGAGCACGTGGCCGGGCGACGGCTGATGCAGCCGGACCGGGATATCCATCAGCAGCGGGCTCACCCGCGCGAGTACGGGAGCGGCCAGGGCGGCCAGCGCCACGGCGGCCAGCACGCCGCTCGCGATCCTGGTGGTCCATCCGGTACGCCAGAAGCGCTTCATCCGACGGCCGTCACCCGAAGCGAATCCGGGGATCCACGAGCGAGTACGCGAGATCGACGAGCAGGTTGAGGATCAGGAATACGGTCGACGTGTACAGGACGATGCCCTGGATCATGGGATAGTCGCGCGCGAAGATCGCCTGCACGGCCAGCGTGCCGATGCCGGGCCGGGAGAAGACCTGTTCGACGATGAGGGCGCCCCCCAGGAGGTTCCCGAAGAGCAACCCCACGATCGTCATGATCGGATTGAGGGCGTTGCGGAGCGCGTGGCGCAGGAGCACGATGCGTTCACCGAGCCCCTTGGCCCGCGCGGTCCGGACGTATTCGGTCCGCAGCACCTCCAGCATGCCGGCCCGCGCGACGCGCGCGACCACCGGCGCCCCGGTCGCCGCGAGCACGGCCGCCGGCATGACGAGCGACTGCCACCCCGCCGCGCCAGCCACGGGGAGCCACCCCAGGTCGACCGAAAACAGGTAGATGAGGAGGATCCCCAACCAGAAGCCCGGGACCGACAGGAACACCAGCGATCCGACTAGCAGGGCACGGTCGAGCGACGAGCCCTGGCGGGTCGCGGCGATGACGCCGAGCCCCAGGCCCAGGAGCGTCCCGAGGCCGAGACCGGCGAGCGCGAGCTCGATCGTGTACGGAAACCGCTGCGCCAGGATTGCGGCGACCGGTGTTCCTGATTGCCACGACTCGCCGAGATTGCCGCGCACCGCGTCGACCAGAAACCCGGCGAGTTGCGTCAGCACCGGCCGGTCCAAACCCAGCCGGTGGTGCACCTCACGCAGTACCGCGACGCTGAGCGCGCTCCCGCCGTACAGGGCCTGGGCCGGATCCCCGCCGATGAGACGCATCATGGCAAACGTGAGGACCGCCACCCCGACCCAGACCGGCACGAACAGCGCGATGCGCCGCAGCGCGTACACCCGCCGCGATCACCCCACCGGGCGCACAGGCGTCGCGGCGCCGCGGGCCCGCGTCATGCGGGGTCGTGCGGTATCGGGAGGAGGTGGCTCGGGTGCGCCGGGTCGCGCAGGGTGCGCCGGGTCGCGGGCCGGGTGGCCTCGTCGTCCCCGGGGGGCGCGCCCGGCACCGTCACTTGTGGACGTACGCGTTCTCGACGAGGAGCTCTCCCGTGGCGTGGTTCAGCATCACCCCGTCGAACCCGCCCTGGACGACGCGGCCGTTCATCTCCGCCGCGAGCATGGCCCATGGGACGTCTTTCACGAACTCCGCCTGGATGCGCTGCATGAGCTGACCCCGCACCGTCGGCGACACGGTCGTCTGGTAGAGATGCACCAGATCGTTGAACCCGGGGTTGTTGTACCCGGAGTAATCCAGCGAGCCGCTCGGCTCCAGGACGAGCCGCAACACCAGGCCGGGATCCGCGTCCCAGGCATAGCTCGACACCGATACGTCGTAATCTCCGGCCCGAAGCCGGGCGAGCGACGTCGACACCTCGTACGCGGTGATGGTCGTCGCGATCCCGACCTGTTGCAGCTGGGCCTGGACCAGCTGGGCGAGATCCGTGAACGGCTCATACGAGCGGGTGATGAGCCGCAGCGTCACGGGACGCCCGGCCTTTTGCAGCGTGCCCCCTTGGTAGCTGAACCCCGCCTCCGCGAGCAGCTGGCGCGCGCGCTGAGGATCGTACCGGTAGGCGTTCTCCGTCCCCTTCCAGTAGCCGGCGAGCAGGGGGCTGAACGGAGCCCAGTTCGGCACCCCGTGGCCGTTGAAGGCGCTGGCGACGATCGCGCCGCGGTCCATGGCGTAGTTTACGGCCTGCCGTACCCGGAGATCCTGAAACATCGGGTTATGGAGATTCATCTCCACGTAGTAGACGCGGGGACCGACCGTCTGGAAAAAATGGTACTTGGGATTCTTGGCAAATTCGTCCCAATGCTCCGGGGGCACGTTCAACAGCCCCGAAAGCGCCCCGGATTCGAACGCCGCCATCTGCGACGTCGGCTGCGGGATGACGCGGAAGACCAGCTGATCCAGGTACGGCGGCCCGGGATGGTCGAACGGCGGGCCCCACCGGTACGCGGGATTCCGCGCGAGCGTCACCGATTGACCGGGAAGCCACTCCTTGAGCATGAACGGTCCGACGCTGGAGGGGTGCTGGGCGTACTGCGCGCCCCACTTGCTCAGTGCCGAGGGGTCTGTGGGCTGCAGGTACCCCGGGCTCGCGAGCGTCTCCAGCAACCCGCCGTCCGGCGCCCGGAGGTGCAGCACGAGGGTGGAGGCGTCCGGCGCGTCGATCGAGGCCACGGACGCAAGAAAATCGCGATCGTACGGCGACGCCGTCGCCGGATCGATGTCGCGCTCGAAGGTCGCCTTGACATCCTGTGCGGTCATCGGCCGGCCGCTGTGAAACGTGACGCCCGGCTTGATGTGAAACGTCAGCGTCTTCCCGTTCGGGGCCCAGGTCCACCGGTCCGCGAGCCAAGGCACGATCCGGCCGTCCGGCGCGATCGCGGTCAGCGCGGCGCCGATGTACCCCGAGATCTCGTCCTCGTCCGCGAGCGTCATCCTGGGGGCGTCGAGCGTTTTCGGATCCTGCTGCACCGGCAGGACAAACGTCCCCCCGGCGCTCGGACCGACCGCGGCCGCCGTCAGGTGCGGGCCGGCGAGCGCGGTCACGATCGCGACGGCCAGCGCCAGCGCGACGCGGCCGTCCCGTGCACGCGCGGGCTCTCTCATGCCATGTCGCTCCCTCCCAAGACGTTCCACAAGACGGCTCCCAAGGGATTTTCGTCCCGAACCGGCCCGGTCCTGTGCGCGGCGGCGTGAGCCGGTCGCGGAGGTTGGATGCGTGGTTATGAGCCGCGCCCGCGGGCAGGCGGCGTCGTCCCGCCCTCGCCGCCACGCGGCGCGGGCGCAGCCGGCGGCCACAGGTCCGGGCGCGGGGCCGAGGCGAGCGCCGCGGCAGCCGCCGCCACGGCCTTGACGATGTTGTGGTACCCGGTGCAGCGGCACAGGTTTCCCGCGAGCGCCTCGCGGATCTCCCGGTCCGTGGGCCGCGGCGTGTCGCGGAGAAACGCAAGCGTCGTGAGCAGGAAGCCCGGCGTGCAGAACCCGCACTGCAGGGCGTGGTGGTCGCGGTACGCCTGCTGGATCGGGTGCAACCGGTCGCCGTCAGCGAGCGCCTCCACGGTCATGAGCTCCGCATCCACGGCCTGCACGGCGAACAACAGGCACGACCGGACGGCCTGGCCGTCCATGAGGATCGTGCACGCACCGCACACGCCGTGCTAGCACCCGAGATGCGTGCCCGTGAGGCCGCAGTCTTCGCGAATGAAGTCGGCGAGCGTCTTGCGGGGTTCCACGAGACCGGCATAAGGCCGGCCGTTGATCCGCAGGGTGATCTTGCGATGGGTCATGGACGCGGCGCGTCCCCGGCCCGGCCGATCGCCTCGCGCAGCGCGCGCTGCACCACGACGCCCGCCACATGCCGGCGGTACTCGGCCGTTGCGTGGATGTCGCCGTCCGGCTCGACCGTGTCACGCACCGCCGCGGCCGCCTCCGCCCACAGCGCCTCGGAGGCCGCGCGGCCGGCCAGCAGGCGCTCCGCGGCCCGCGCGCGCACCGGCACCGGGCCGAGCCCGGTCAGGCCGATCCGCGCCTCCGCGATGGCGCCCCCGGCGACGCGGAGCACGACCCCGGCTCCTGCCAGGGCAAAATCGCCGTACCGCCGGGCCACCTCCAGCCACGACCAGCCTGCGCCGGGCGGCACCGCCGGAAACTGCACCTCGGTCAACACCTCGTCCGCCTCGAGCGACGTCGTCAAGTACGTCACGAAGAGGTCGGCCGCGGGGATCACGCGCGTGCCGCGGCGGCCCTCCACCACGACCCGGCCGTCCAGGAGCGCAAGGACGGCGGTCAGTTCAGCCGCGGGATCCGCGTGCGCCACGCTGCCGCCGACGGTCCCGCGGTTTCGAATCTGCACGTGGCCCACGAGGCGCAGCGCGTCGCGGAGCAGCGGGCAGCGCGCCGCGACGACGCCGGAGGTTTCCGCGGCGCGCAGTCGGGTCAGCGCGCCGATCCGGATCGTCTCCGCGCCGTCGGCGATGTACGCGAGCCCCGGAATCCGATTGATGTCGACGACCGCGGCCGGGCGGGCCAACCGCATGTTCATGAGCGGCACGAGGCTTTGCCCGCCGGCGAGGACCTTCGCCCCATCTCCGTGGGTATGCAAGAGGTCGACCGCATGCTCGAGGCTCTCGGGAGCAAAATACTCGAACGGAGCCGGCTTCATGATCGTCCTCGGGACACACCAGCCCCGCGTGACCGCGGCGCCACAATCCTGCCGGAACGGCGCCGCGCGACGCGGACGGCAAAACGCGAATCGACTGGCGCAGCGTTCAACGGTGCGACGGGCAAGTCCTCCAGCGCCCGTCGTGCCAGGGAGGTCAGCGCCCGGAGACGAACCGGCACACTCAGGAGGAGCGGACCGTTGATGGGAGCGTGCCGCCGGCACGGGGGACGGCCAGGCGCGGGTTTCGAGCAGGCGGAGCCATCGAGGACGCGGGCGGCGCGCAGGTCGACGCACGCGCCCGAGCGTGAGCGCCGCCTCCAGTGACGGCGGCGGCGTTCGCGCTCGTCGTGACCGCCGCGGTCATCCACGCGGTGTGGAATCTCGTGGCGAAACGTGCGGGCGGCGGCCTGGTCTTTGTGTGGCTGTTCGCGGCGGCCGGGTCGCTCCTCTATGCGCCGCTCGCCGCGGCCGTCGCGGCATGGCAACGTCCCCACATCGGCGCCGCGCAGCTCGCGTTTATCGCCGGCACGGCGGCGCTCCACCTGGCCTATTTCCTCCTGCTGCAGCGCGGGTATCGCCTCGGCGATCTGTCGCTCGTGTATCCGCTGGCGCGCGGCACGGGCCCCATTCTCGCGACCGCCGCCGCGGTTGCGTTCCTGGGCGAGCATCCCGGCCCGGTGGCGCTGGCCGGCACCGGGCTGATCGGCGGCGGCATCATGCTGCTCGCGACGAGCGGGGCGGCATGGCGCCGGCCGGGCGCCGGACGCGCCGCACTCTACGCGCTGCTGACCGGCGTGTTCATCGCCGCGTACACGCTGTGGGACAAGCGCGCGGTGACCGCGGCCGCGATCCCGCCGGTGCTGCTCGACTGGGGCGGCAACGTCGGGCGGGTTGCGCTGCTTGCGCCCGCCGCCTTTGCGCGGCGTGCCACGGTGCCCGGCGTGTGGCGCCGGCACCGCCGTGAGATCCTGCTCGTCGCCGCGCTGAGCCCGCTCTCGTACATCCTCGTCTTGAGCGCGATGACCTTCACCGCGGTCAGCTATGTGGCGCCGGCTCGCGAGATCAGCATCCTGATCGGCGCGCTCATGGGTGTGCATCTCCTGAACGAAGGCGATCGCGGCCGCCGGGTGGCCGCGGCCGGGGCCATGGCCGCCGGCCTCATCGCGCTCGCGGTGGGTTAGGCCGGTCCGCCGGCCGCATCCCCGGCGCCGAACACGGCCTCCATCTCGCGACGCACCCGCACGGCATCGGCGCGCTCGTCCACGACGGCGTCGCGCCACCCGATGACGGCGCCGGCCGCCACACCCCGGCGCATGGTGACGCCGTGCGCGAGCCCGATCGGCAGCGCGCCCAAGCGCAGGCTCTCGGCCGCGGGGAGGAGCCGGCCCCAGACGGTAAACCCGCCCTCTCCGTCGAGCACGGTGCTGGGCGCGAGATCCCGCTTCGCCACCGCGACCACGTCGCCTCGAAACGCGGCCGGCGCGCCGGTGGGCTCGCCGCGGATGCCGACGCTCGCCACGGAGACGCTCAGTTCCAGCCCCACCAGGTGCGACGGCCGGTACAGCGCGGCATACCGCCCGCTCGAATCCACCACCAGGCCGTACTCGGCGAAGCAGCGCGCGACATAGTCGGACGCCGCCTCGAACGTGACATACACGCCCCAGCGGAGGCTGCCCGGCACGGGCGCCCCGTCGCGCGTCACGCTCGAGACCACCTCGACTTGCCCCTTGTGATGCAGCATGCCTCCCTGGGCCGCCGGGCGCAGCACCGCGGCAAGATCCTCGACCCCGCAGGGAGGAAAGCGCAGACCGCCGGGCGCGGGGAGCAGCCCCGTCGCGTTGGCGACGGCGGCCATCTCGATGGCGGATTTGGTGCCGTCGATGAACGAGTTGAACATCTGCGGGTTCATGCCGGCGGCGCGGGCCTCATCGGCGTTGATCCCATAGTGCGACCACACCGTCTCGGGCGTCGACCGGTGGTACTCGGGAAGATACTTCGTGCCCTTCCCCGCCGCCACCACGTCGAACCCGGACGTGCGCGCCCACTCCACCTGCTCGATGATGAGCGCCGGTTGATCCCCGTACGCCAAGCTGTACACGACGCCCGCGCGGACGGCCTTGCGCGCGAGCAACGGACCGGCCAGGGCGTCGGCTTCCACGGTCACCATGATGATGTGCTTGCCGTTGGCGATCGCGCCCAGCGCGTGGGCGATGCCTGCGGGCGGGCGGCCGGTTGCTTCCACGACCACCTCGACGGCGGGATGCGTGATCACCGCCCACGGGTCGTCGCCCACCCAGGTGGTGCCGCGATCCGCGGCATCGCCGGGCGAAGGCGCCGCGATGCGCTCCTCGGTCCAGCCGGCGCGGCGAAGGTTGTCCCGCGCGCGTGCCGGCGCGAGATCCACGACCCCGACCACGTGGAGGCCCGGGGTGCACCGCGCCTGCGCGAGAAACATCGATCCAAATTTCCCCGCGCCGATGACCGCGATCCCGAGCCGCCTTCCGGCCGCTTCGCGCTCGAGCAGACGCTGATACACGGTCATGTCCCGGATCCTCCTCGTTTGTTCGGCGGCCCTGCGCTGGAATGATCGCGGCGCGCCGGCCAGGCGGTGGACGAGCGGCGCGTCTTGCTGCGGCATCGCGGCGCGGAGGCGAGAGCTGATCGTGCCGGCGGAGGGCGGGAGCGGCCGGGGCTGCCTACGGAGCAGGCGGCGGCGTGCTCCTCACGCCGCCGCCGCCGCAACATGGCGTCCGGTGCCCGGCTCGTGCCGTTACCGCACGGGCTTCCCCACGGGTCCCGCTGCGCTCACGGGTGGCCCGCGGTGCCGCCCGTCACGGGGTGCTCTTGTTGCCGCCAGATGCGGACCAAATAGTACAGCACGATGACGGTATTGATGACGTTGAGGGCGATCGCAAGGATCCACAGCGGGCCAAAGTCCTGCGTCGGGTTGGCGGGACCGACGCCGCGCATCTTCGCCGCCGGCCCGGCCAGCGCCAGGATCAGGCTGCCGGGATGGGCGATGTGGGCTGCCATGTCCCCTCCCTCCCTCCGGATACGAGGTATCCAAGATACGTCCGGCGAACCCGCGGCTCGATCAGCCCCGCGCAACAGAGGAACCCCAGGACCCCGCAGGTCGCAAACATCAAAAACGCGCGATGAAAGTCGGGGCCGGCAGGCGTCTGCACGACCATCGCGGCGGTCAACGGCTGCGCCACGGTGCTGCCGAGCATGCCCCCCAGCACGACGACGCCGAGCGACCGGCCGACGGCGCCGGGCGTGAGAATCTCCGCGAGGTACGGCGCAAACAACGTCCCCGTCGGCGTCCACGACGCGCCAAACCCGGCGATGAAGAATGCGAGGTACGCCAGGCCGATGGGGACGCCCTGCCGAAACGTGGACGCCCAGCCGATCGTGGCGGCCATCAACAACCCGCCGAGGAGCCAGATCGGCGTCCGCTTCGTCTTGAGCACGAGGTCCGAGAGGACGCCGCTCAGGAGCACGCCGCACAACGCGCCCAGGTAGGAGATCGACGACAGCGAACCGGCGACGAGGAGCGGAAGCTTGAGCTGCTGCACGCCGTAGGTCGGGAGCCAGGTCGTCAGACCCCAGGACGCCAGCAGGAAGAAGAACCCGGCGCCGAACATGAGCGCGACGTTCCGGTTGGCAAAGATCTCGCTGTACGGCGTGATCCGCTCGCCCGGCGGCAACTCCTCGAGACGATGCGCGCGGGCGGGATCCGTGACCTCGCCGTGCTTCCGCCGCAACTCCGCCTCGCCGAAGATCACATCCAGTTCGGCGCGCGTGATCTTGGGATCCCGCTCGGGCCGGTCCACGATGAACCGGTTGATGGCCGCAAGGATCGGCAACCCAAAGAACGCGACCACGAGAAACGACCATCGCCACGATCCGGTGATCTGGGCGATCGGCACCACGATGAACGGCACCAGAATCGGCGCGATCGTGTACGCCGTCTGGTGAAAGGCAAACGCCCGTCCCCGCGTGGCCGGCGGGAACCACGTCGCGGTCAGGCGGGACCCGGCCGTCACCTCGAAGCCCTGCGCGATGCCGAACAGGAGGTTCCGCAGCGCGAGCTCGTGCCAGTTGCTGACGAACGCCATCGTCCACGTGAACACGGAAAACGCGCCGATCGTGACGGCGAGCATCTTCTTAGGGCCGATGAGGTCCGTGAAGAACCCGGCGAACGGCTGGACGCACGCGTAGCCGAGGAAGAACCAGAACAGGACCTGGCCGGTCTCCCGTGTGGTCATGCCGAGCGAGGCGATGATCAAGGGCAGCAGCGCGGCCGTTTTGGTGCGATCGATGTAGTTGACGAACCAGGCGAGCCAAGCGGTGCCGAGCACTTGATAGCGGCGGTGCGAAAACAGGTGGAGCACGGCCTCCATCAGCCGATCACCTCCCGCACGACGCATCTCCGCGCGACCGACCCGTGCGTCGCTGCTTCGCGGCGCGCCCCAGGGTTCCTGCCGGCTCGCCCGCCCACGCCTCCCTGGCGCTAGGGTTCACGGACGAGCGCCACGGCCCCCCCGCCCACCGCGGGACCAGCGCCGCTAGCGCATCATCGCCGAACTCCGGCAAGGGTTCGAGCCGGCCGGATCTGCCCTTCGCTCGGCGGACCGACGCCTACCGATTCTGGGTTGTCGCTTTGTCCGCCGCGCAAGCGAAAATGCAAAGGCACACGTGCGCACCGCGGGCGTCGAACGCCCGCTCCGAGCAGATCCGGCCGGCCCATCTACCCTCGTCAAACATCAAAGACGCGGCACTAGGCGCGCTCGGCCACGGCGCGAGCGCCCCGTGCGCCCGCGGGCGCGCGTTCGGCGGTCACCGGATTGGTCAGCGCGCCGAGGCGCTCCACCTCGATCGTCACGGTGTCGCCGTCGCGCAGGAACACCGGCGGCTTGCGGGCGAAGCCCACGCCCGCCGGGGTGCCGGTGGCGATGAGATCGCCCGGCTCGAGCGTCAGGATCTCGGAGATCGCCGCGATGACCCGCGGGATCGAAAAGATGAAGTTACTCGTGCTGGAATCCTGCAGCACGCGGCCGTTGACGCGAGCGGAGAGGCGCAGCGCCTCGGGCTGCGGCACCTCGCCCGCGGTCACGAGCTCCGGACCGACCGGCGTCGAGCGGTCGAACACCTTGCCGATCAACCACTGGCTCGTCCGCATCTGATAGTCCCGCACGCTCACGTCGTTGAGGATCGTGTAGCCGGCGACGTGCCCCGACGCCTCGCGCTCGAGGATATACCGGCCCGGCCGACCGATGACCACCGCCAGCTCCGCCTCGTAGTCTAGCTGCTCGCTGACGCGCGGCAGCACGATGGGCTCGCCCGCGCCGATCAGGCACGACGTGAACTTCGAGAAAAATACCGGATGCTCCGGGATGCTCATCCCCGTCTCCTCGGCGTGATCCCGGTAGTTGAGCCCGACGCAGATGATCTTGGGCGGGCGCGGCACCACGGGCAGCAGCGCGAGACCGCGCCGCGACACCCGCACTCCGGGGATCTGGGCGTCTCGGACGAACGCGACCGCTTCTTCGGCGCGCCGGACGGCGTCGGGCCCTTCGCCGAGGAACCGGGTCGCGTCCGCCGGCACCGCGGCGCGCGCGTGCGCGGCCGCCCGCCGCACGCCCTGAGAGGCGAGCAACGCGGTGTAGGCGGCGTTGAGGTCCACCACGTGCTCCCCATCGACCGCTCCGAGCCGCGCGCCGTACCCGGTCTTGAACGTGACCAATCGCATCGGCCTTCTCCTCCTACCCGCAGGGGATCGCCGGCACGCGGACCGTGCCGTCCGGGACGTCCGCGTCATGGTTCGACCGGGACGCGGCGCTCCCCTCGGCGGCGGCGCCGGATCACGGCAGCCGCGGCCGGCGCCCACTCCGCCGGCCGCGGCTACGTGCGCAGCCGGGGATCGAGCGTATCGCGCAGCCAGTCGCCGAGGAGGTTGACCCCGAGCAATGGCCTCGGAGACTTCCTTGTCGAGCGGGTACCGTCCGTTCGGCGTGTCCAGCGTCAACGTGAGCCGGCTCGGGTCGGAGCCCGCCTACGGGGCGATCGCGGGCGCTATTCCGCCCGTCCTCAGCGGTCCCCGACCGGGATCGTCTGGGCTTCGAGGTCCCGCGGGAACTTGGTGGTGATCTCCGGACGGCCCTTCTTGACGATCACGGTGTCGTCGTGCCGGAACCCGCCGACGCCGTAGAGGTAGATCCCCGGTTCGCAGCTGAACACCTCGTTCTCGACGAGCGGCCGGAAGTTGAAGGCGATGTCGTCCGGCGTCTCGTGCCCGGCGAGCCCGATGCCGTGGCCGGTCCGGTGGATCACGCACTCGCCGTAGCCGCGGCGCTCGAAGACCTGCTGCGCGGCCGCGTCCGCGTCCGCCATGGTCGCCCCGGCGACAAAGGCGGCCGCCGCGGCTTCCTGAGCCTCCACGGCGGCCTGAAATGCCGCCGCCTGCTCTTTGCTCGGGCTGCCGACGAAGAACGTCCGCTCGTTCTCGCAGACGTACCCGTTCAGCCGCGGGATGATGACGTTGACGATCCCGTGCCCGCGCTCGATGACCTGGCCGTAGTTGCCGCTAATGCCGTGCGGGCACGCGGAATTCGGGCCCGTCAGCCCGGCCACCCGGATCTCCACCTTGTAATCGGGCCAGCGCCGGATCGCCTCCTTGCAGATCTCGTGCGCGACGAGGGTGTCGACCTCGGCGAGCGGCCGGCCGGGTTCCAGGTGCTCCCGGTAGCGGGCCTGCCCCCAGTCGCTCAATTCCGCGCCCTGGCGGATGAGCGCCAACTCCTCCTCGTCCTTGACCTCGCGCATCTGCCGCAAGAGCCGCCCGGCCGGCACGAGTTCGAGGCCCGGCAGCCGGGACGGCACGTCCGCGATCGGACCGCCGGAGTGGTCGACGCCGAGCCGCCCCCGGCGCAGGCCCTTGCGGCGCAGGAGATCCGCCATCATCTGCGGCCACTGCGGCGTCACATAGGTGCGGCGCTGCAGCCGGTAGTGCTCGGCGTAGAAGTGGACGTCCGTGATCCACATCGAGTGGTGCTCCGTCGCGTAGCGCACATGGTTGGTGGACAGCTCGTGCATGACGAGAAACGGATCCTCGTCGCGCGGGATCACGGCGGCCACGGGCCGCTCCCACGGTTGCACGTCGAGGAAGTACCCGGAGACGTACAGGAAGTTTTCGGGGGTCAAGACGCAGAGACCGGCGAGATCGGCGTCCGCCAGCTCCCGCCGGATGCGGGCGAGACGATCGTGAAACACGCGGCGGCTCAAGTACCCCACCGATGCACCTCCGGAGACGTCCTGAGCGCGAGGAGATGGTAGAGGCCGGCACGGACCCGCGTGGAAGTTCCCCGCGCCCGCGAGCGTGTCCTCCGTGCCCGCGGCGCGCCGCCGTGGCCCGCCGGAGGGAAGCGAGTCGCAAAGCCGAATGACGGCAGTACTATGAGCGCAGCCACCGTCGATCTGGGGCAGTATTTCGACTATCTGTGCACCGCGCGTGCGACGCTGTTGGGCTGGGTGGGAAGCCAGCCCGCCGAGGCGTACACGCGGTCCTTTCCGTTCGGGATGGGCTCGATCCGCGCCACGCTGCTCCACACCGCGGCGGCCCAGTGGGGGTACACGGAGCGCCTCGAGGGTCGCGAGTACCGCATGGCCGACAACCCGTTCGCGGTGGACAAACTGCCGGAACTCGAGCCGTTCGTCGCCGCATGGTCCGCGTTGAACCCGCGCACGCGCCGGGCGTTGAGCGACCTCGGGGACGGCAGCCGCCGGATCGAGTACACCAGCCCGGAGTTCGACCCGCCGCGGCGGTTCCGGGCCACGGCGGGCGGCCTGGCCGCCCAGCTCCTGTTTCACGAGGTGCACCATCGCGCGCAGGTGATGGCGATGTTGCGCCGGCTCGGCGTGGCCGCGGAGAATTTGGACTACAGCATGCTGATGTTCGAGCGCCTCGACTGACCGGCGCACCGAGCGTGGGGATCACGCATCGCGGCGGGATCCCGGCCCCGGGATCCCGCCGCGTCGCAATCCGCCGGCCCATGCTCCGGGGGGACGGCTATCGGGTGAGCTGCTGGGCCTCCTGCTCCAACCACTCCTCGACGGCGGCGCGCACGATCTCGTAGGTCGATCCGCGCCCCTGACCGATCACCGGACCAGACGGCGAGCGCCGGGCGATCCACAGCCAGCCCCCGCCGCGCACGCGAGCGTACGCCACCACGACCCGCACGATGCCCTGCGGGGTCTCGCGCCGGATCAGCTCGTCCCGCACGACGCCGCCCCGCCCCGCTACCCGGCGCGGCGCGCCCGCGGCCGCCGCGCGGGCAGCGTCAGGTGCACATCCGCCCCAAGGCTGTACAAGAACTCGACGACGGCGCGGGTGAACGCGGGGTCTCCGGGGATGCGGTCGATGTGGACGCGGCGCACGCGCCCGGCTTCGACGTCTTCGATCGTCCGAATCAGTGCGAGTGCCCCACGGGACAAGAGCGTGGTCACGATCTGCTCGCGGTTCATACGCCCTCCGGTGCTGCGTCGAGTGCTGTGACGAAAGGTACGGCTCGACCTGCGACGATGCTGCAACGGCGTGCCGGGTGGTGGTTCTGCCCGGTCGTCGAAACTCCTCCTTGCGGCGGCATGGCGTCGTGGGCCGGGCGCGCGCCGCACGCCGGGCCTCGCGCTCCGCGGCGCGCGGGCGGCTACGCCTTCCGCAGGCGCGGATCGAGCGCGTCGCGCAGCCCGTCTCCCACGACGTTGAGCGCGACCACCAGCGTCAAGATCGCGAGCCCGGGAAACGTGGCGATCCACCACTGGTCGAGGTAGTCGCGCCCCGCCGCGATCTCCGAGCCCCACTCGGGAATCTGCGGCGGCGGCCCGAGCCCCAGGAAGCTGAGCGACGCGAACGTCAGGATTGCCCGCCCGACATCCAGCGTGCCGAGGATGACGATCGGCGACAGGATGTTGAGCAGCACGTGCCGCAGGAACACCCGCATCGGCGATGCGCCGACGGCGCGCGCGGCCTCCACGTACTCGCGGTCGCGCGCGCCGATCACGAGGCCGCGCGCGAACCGCGCGTACGTCGGCCACCACGCGACCATGATGGCGATCACCGCGTTCCGGATGCCGGCGCCGAGCGCCGCGGAGATGATCATGGCCAGGATCACGGTGGGAAACGCCAGCATCAGATCGGTCAGGCGCATGATCGCCTCGTCCACGACGCCCCCGGCCGCGCCGGCCACGCTGCCGATCACGGTGCCGAGGAGGACCGCCAGCGCCACCGCGGCGATGCCGACCGGGATCGACAGCCGCGCCCCGTACAGCACCCGGCTCAGGATGTCACGGCCGAGCGGATCGGTCCCGAACCAGTGCGCCGGCCCGGGCGGCGCGAGCCGGTCGGCGATGTCCTGGGCCAGCGGGCCGTACGGCGCGATCGCGGGGGCCGCGGCGGCGAGCGCAACCCACGCCGCCACCACGATCACGGAGCCGACCGCGAGCGGCGACCGGACGAGCGATCGCGGCACCGCGAGCGATCGCGCGCCCCGGCGCCGGACCACCGGCTGCAACGCGTCCTCCGCCACCCGTCAGCCCATCCGGATCCGCGGGTCGACCATCGCGTAGGCGACGTCGACGAGCAAGTTGACCACGATGTACACCGTGGCCACGACGATGCCCACGCCCATGATCGCCGGGAAGTCGAGGGACGTCGCGCTCAAAAACGCGTACGAGCCCAGGCCCGGCCACGCAAACACCGTCTCCGTCACCACGGCGCCGGAGAGGAGGCTCCCGAAGCTGAGGCCGATCACCGTGATCACCGGGAGCAGCGCGTTGCGGGCGGCGTGGCGAAACGTGATCCGGCGCGGCGCGAGGCCTTTGGCGCGCGCGGTCCGCACGTAATCCTCGCCCAGCACCTCGAGCATGCTGCCCCGCATCATGCGGGTGATGATGCCGAGCGCGGACGAGGCCAGGACGAGCGCGGGCAGCGCCAGATGCGCCAGCGCGTCCGTCGCGGTGCCGGTCTGACCGGCAAGCAGCGCGTCGACAACGACGAATCCCGTCACGAACGGCGGCAGCGCCAGGCGGGGGCTCAGCTGCCCCGCCGACGGTGCCCACCCCAGCCGCGCGTAGAAGACGAACAAGGCGACGAGGCCCAGCCAGAACACGGGCATCGAGACCCCGAGGAGGGACACGCCCCGGCCGATCTGGTCGACCATGCTGTCCCGCCGCACGGCGGAGAAGATTCCCAACGGGATGCCGAGGAGCAGGCTCAGCAGCATCGCGGCCATCGCCAGCTCGATCGTGGCGGGCAGGTGCTGGGAGAGATCGGTCAACACGGGCTGGTGCGTGGTGATCGACACGCCCATGTCGCCGTGCAGCAAGTTGCGGAGGTACACGAGATACTGTTCCGGCAGCGGCCGGTCCAGCCCCCAGCGGTGCTTGAACGCCGCCACGATGGCGGGGTCCGCGGCCGCCTGGTCCCCTAGGTTGGCCGCGATGGGATCGGACGGCACGGCGTGCGACAGCACAAAGGTGAGCAGCGTGATGCCCAGGATCATCGCGGGCAAGACGAGCATGCGCCGCCCCACGTACGTCTGCAGGTTCATGGCGAGGCCGCCGGGCCGGAGCCGCCGCTAGGCGCGGCGGATCGTGTAGAAGTCGACCTCCCAGACGCTGTTGTAGGTCACGCCGCGCAGATCCGACCGGTAGCCGAACGGCAAGGCCGGCGTGAACAGGGGCGCATAGGGTCCGATCTCGAGCAGGCGCCGCTGGATCTTGCGGAGGAGCGCGACCCGGGCCTTGGGATCGGGCTCCTGCGTCGCCTGGTCACCCCACTGCGCCAGTTCCTGTGCGGCCGGGCTGGCGCTGGCCGGCCAGTTCATCCGCTTGCCGACGAGCTGGCCCGGCAGGTACACGAGGAAGTCGGTGGCGTCGGCGTAATCCGCCGCGTAGCCGCCGAACAGCGCGGGCGCCTTGCCCGCGCGGTACTGTCCGAGCTCGATCGTCCCCGGCAGCCCGTCCAAATCGACCGTGATGCCCACGGCCGCCAGGTCGGACTGGATCTTCTGCGCCAGGAGCGAGTACTGGATCCCGTAGGACGTCGAATCGCTGGCGAACATGAGCCGTCCCTTGACCTCGCCGAGGCCGGCCTCCTTGAGGATCGCCTTGGCCTTGGCCCGGTCCGTCTTCACGGCTTCGCGCGGGTCGAGCGCGCCGGGCAGGTCGTTCGGGATCACCCCGGCCATCCGCTGGGCGCCCGGTCCGGCGATGGCGAGGATGCCGTCGTAGTCGAGCGCGTAGCGAATCGCCTGCAGCACCTTGGGATTGCTCAGCTGGCCGCTGAGCGACGGGTCCATGTTGACCATCATGACGAACGACGTCGCGACCAGGCTGGTCTGGATCGTCACGGACGGGACGCGGCGCAACACCCCGAGGTTCTCCTGACCGAGGCTCATGGCCACGTCGAGGTCGCCCCGCTCGAGCTGCAGCGCCTGCGTCGACGCCTCGGGAACGTGGCGGAGAATCACGCGCTCCATCTGCGCGGGCGCCCGCCAGTGGTTGGGATTCCGGACCAGGACGAGCTCCTGCGTGGGCGTGTAGCTCTGGATCATGAACGGGCCGCTGCCAGCGGAGTGCGATTGCAGCCAGGCTTCGGCGTGGTCCTTCGTCTTCGCGTCCGGCCCGGCGTCGCCGCCCTGCGCCATGGCGACCTTGCTGTCCAGGATCCCCAGCGCGCCGTTCGACAGAATCGGAATGATCGAGGGTTGCGGCGTGCGCAGGCGCAACACCACGGTCTGCGGATCCGGCGCCTGGACCTCCTCGACGTTGGCCAGGAAGAACGCCGGGTTGGACTGCAGGTTCATCACGCGATCGAACGACCACTTGACGTCCGCCGAGGTCAGGAGGTTGCCGCTCGCGAATCGCACGTTCGGCCGGAGCGTGAACGTGTACAGGCGGCCGCCGCCCGAAACCTTCCACGACGTTGCGAGGTGCGGTTTCGGGGTCGACAGGTCCGCCCCGTCAAACGTGATCAGCGCATCGTAGCACGCGTGCGTCACCATCTCGCCGTCGGGCTCGAGCGTGTGCCCGGGGTCGAGGCTCCGGATGACGAAACTCGGCGCCATGATGAGCGTGGTCCCGCCGGACGGCGCCGCCGCACGCGCGGTGGTCCCTGTACCGGCGCGGCCCGCCACCGCGATCCCGGCCGCGGCTCCCGCCGCGCGCAGCAGTGTCCGCCGGCGCAGCCGCAGGCGTCCGGCCGCCTCCGCCTTCCGACCTGGTCCTGCCATCGCCATGCACGTCCCCCTTTGCGAGCGTACGCCCCGGGGAACACCGGCGTCGGCACCGTGCTCCCCGGGGCTGGTGAAGCGCGTAGCCTACGAGGTCTTGCGAATCGGGTACAGATCCGTCGCCCAGACGCTGTTGTAGGTCACCCCCTGCACATTGGACCGGAACGCGTACGGGATCGCGGGTTGGAAGAGCGGCGCGTAGGGCCCGATCTGCGCGAGCGTCCGCTCGAACTGCTGCAGCAGGGCCACCCGCTTTTTCTCGTCGACCTCCGCCTCCGCGGCGTCCGCGAGCGCCGCGAGCTTCCCGGCATCGGGCGACGCGGTGGGGAGCCAGCCCGCGCGCTTGCCGACGACCCGCCCGGGCGCGTACACGAGGAAGTCCGTGGCGTCGGGATAGTCGGCGGCCCATCCCCAGACGCCGAACTGATCCTTGCCGCCGCGGTACAGCGTGAGCGACGTCACGGTCGGCAGGCCGTCCAGCTTCAGCTGAATGCCGACCGTGGCGAGGTCGGACTGGATCTTCTGCGCCAGCAGCGCGGTCGGGATCCCGAACTGGATGGCGTCGCTGGAGTACGAGAACGTGCCGCTCACGCTCGCGAGCCCCGACTCTTTGAGCAGGCTCTTCGCCCGGTCCCGATCCGTCTTCACGGCGGCCGACGACGGGAGCGAGCCCGGCAGGAGGGTCGGGATCACGCCGGCGAGCCGGACGGAGCCGGGTCCCGCGATGCGCATGATGCCGTCGTAGTCCAGCGCGTACCGCACGGCCTGCTGCACCTTCGGATTGCTGAACGGCCCGCCGACGTCCGGCGCGTTGTTCATCAGCACGTAGAACGTGGTCGCCGACGGACTGGTTTGCACGACGACGTTGGGCGCCCGTCGGAGCGCGGGCAGTTGGTCCGGTCCGATGTTGGACGCCATGTCCAGGTCGCCGCGCACCACCTGGAGGGCCTGCGTCACGGGATCCGGCACGTGGCGCAAGACGACCCGGTCCAGCCTGGCCGGGCTGCCCCAGAAGTTCGGGTTGCGCACCAGCACCAGTTCCTGCCCCGCCGTGTAGCTTTGGATCATGAACGGCCCGCTGCCGGCGGAGTGCTGGAACAGGTAGGGCTCGGCGTGATCCGCGTTCTTTGCGTCCGGCCCGGCGTCCCCGCCGTTTTGCATCATCAACTTGCTGTCGAGGATGCCCAAGCCCGGATGCGACAGGATGGGGATGAGTGACAGTTGCGGCGCCTTGGTCCGGATGACCACGGTGTGCGCATCGGGCGCATCCACGCCCGCGACGCCGTCGAAGAGAAACAACGTGTTGGCCTTGAGGTTGAGCACCCGATCGAACGACCACTTGACGTCCGCCGAGGTGAGCGGGTTGCCGCTCGCGAACCGCACGCCCTGCCGCAGGGTGAACGTGAAGGTGCGGGCGTCGGCGCTGGCCTTCCAGGCCGTGGCGAGGTGCGGCCGTGGCGTGCGGAGGTCTTCGCCGTAGAAGGTCACGAGCGTGTCGTACGTGGCCTTCTCGACCATCATCCCGGTCACTTCGATGGTGCGCCCGGGATCCAGCGTCCGAAACTGCGCGTTGCCGCCGACGATGAAGGTGCCGCGATCAGCGGTCGCCGCCGCGTCCGCCCGCGTCCACACCCACGGGACCGCCGCGCTCCCGAGCGCTCCGGCCGCGAGACCGGCACCCGCCTGCCGGAACAATGCCCGCCGGCTCACCCGGCGCGGCGCGGTCCTGGACGTGTGGCGTTCACCCGATCGATCCATTGTTAGCGCACCGGTCCCCCCGAGCCGCGGCGCATCGCGCGCGGCCCAACTCGAACAAATATAGAGCCCGCGACCGCCCTGGTCGCGGCGTTTCCTACCAGTTCGTGTCGCGCGAAATCGTTTCCTTCGCCCCGTCCGCCGGCGCCGGCAGGCTGCCGCGAGCCGGGATGGCGCGGGCCCGCGGCGGCGCACGCCCGGCGCTCGAGAGCGCAGGTCAAATGCGGCGACGAGCCCTACCATGCGCCGAACGCGTCGCGCAACACCTCGAGGCGGGCCACGCGATCGGCCGCGTCGAGCCAGACTTCGACCACGTCGAACCGGCAGGCACGGCCGCAGAGCCCCCGGCGGCCCAGGTACGCGAGCGCGAGCGTGGCGAGCGCGCGCCGCTTCGCCGGCGTCACCGCCTCGGCGGGCGTCCCGTAGGCGCGGGACCGGCGCGTCTTGACCTCCACAAAGACGAGGGTCCCGTGATCCTCCGCGATGATGTCGAGTTCGCCGCGGCGCAGGCGCACATTGCGGGCCACAATCCGGTAGCCGCGCTCGCGAAGCGCCGCCGCGGCCGCGTCCTCACCCCGCCGGGCGCGCAGGTGCCTGGGGTCGGGCGCGCGCCACCGCGCGCCGCCGGCCGAGGGCCCGGGGACGCCTCCTCCCGCCGGCCGAGCCGTCACTCCGGGTTGAACAACCCGAGTTGTTCCTGCGGCAGGAACGCGGAGCGGTGCGCCGGACAGGGGCCATGCCGGCGCAGGGCGTCCAGGTGCTCTTGGGTCGCGTAGCCCTTGTGCCGGGCGAACCCGTACACCGGATAGGTCTCGTGCAGGGTCAGCATGACGCGGTCCCGGGCCACCTTGGCCACGATGGAAGCCGCGGCGACGCACGCGCATGTGGCGTCGCCGTCGATCACCGCGGCCTGCGCCAGCGTGAGCGGCAGCCGCTCGCGGCCGTCGATCAAGAGGAACTCTGGGCGGGGCGTGAGCGCCGAGACGGCGCGCCGCATCGCCAGGCGCGTCGCCCCGACGATGTTGAGCCGGTCGATCTCCGCCACGGAGGCGTGACCGACGCCCACGGCCGCCGCGCGGGCGTGGATCTCCGCCGCGAGGACTTCGCGCGCCTCGGGGGGGAGCCGCTTGCTGTCGTCCAGGCCCGGGATCGCGGTACCGGATCCCAGGATCACGGCCGCGGCGAACACCGGGCCGGCCAGCGGACCTCGCCCGACCTCATCCACGCCCGCGACGAGCAACCCCCGAGGGGCTCGGCGCCGGTCCTCGCGGTAGAGGGCCCGCAAGCGGGCGCGCTCACGGCGTTCCGCCTCCCGGACGGCGCGGTACCGGGCCAGGAGCGGGGCGACGGACGCGCGGGGATCTCGGGTCAGTTGCCGGAGCGTGGCCGCCGGCACCCGTCGTGCCGCCGCCAGGTACGCGGCGATCTCCGCGACGGTCAAGCGCCGGACGTCCATGCGCCGCGGGCGGGCCGGGAGTCAGTGCACGAAGCCGATCCGTTGCGGCGGCCAGTAGATGAACACGGCCCGCCCGATGATGTTCGCCCGCGGGACATAGCCAAAGAACCGGCTGTCCTCGCTGTTGTTGCGGTTGTCGCCGAGCACGAAGTAGTCGTTCGGCGGCACCTTGACCGGCCCATAGTTGCCGAAATCAGGCCGGATCGTGTAGCCCTTTTCCGAGATGCGACTCTCGTCGACGTATACCACGCCTTCCTTGAGCTGCACGGTCTGACCGGGGAGGCCGATGACGCGCTTCACGAAGTCGCGTGAGGGATTGAGGGGGTAGCGGAACACGATCACGTCCCCGCGCCGCACGGGCTCGAAGCGATAGAGAAACTTGGCCACGAGGATCCGGTCGTCCACCATCAGCGTCGGCTCCATCGAACCCGACGGAATGTAAAATGCCTGCACGATGAACGTGATGATGACGAGGCTCAACACCGCGGCGAAGATGCAGGCGTCCAGCGTTTCGATGATGGAGGCGCGCGCCGCTTGGGGGATCTGCGCCGCCCGCTTGATGATGATTCGCGACGCGACGAGCAGCGCGGAGATCCCGAGGATGACGGTGGGAACGCTGAGCGTGCTCACGGAACGGTGTTACCGCTTTTCCTTCACGCGGCTTTCCTTCCCGAT
>JAJPJL010000039.1 GCA_021324255.1 Bacillota bacterium | reverse complement strand
GACAACCGGGACTACCCGGTCGTGATGGCGATCCTCATGGTCTCGGCCGTCCTGACGCTGGCGGGCAACTTCCTCGCGGACGTGCTGCACACCGTGGTCGATCCCCGTGTGCGCCTTCCCACGGCGGACGCGACGTGAGCGCGCCGCGCCGGTTGCCCACGCGCGTCGGCCTCGCGCTGCGGCGGTTCCGGGCCAATCGCCGCGCGAGCGCCGGCCTCATCGTGCTGCTCGCGCTCGCGGTGGTGATCGTGTTCCCGCGGCTCTTGACCGCGCGCACCCCCAACGATGTCGACCTCGCCCGCAGCTTGACGCCGCCCAGTGCGCAGCATTGGTTCGGCACCGACAATGTGGGTCGCGACTACCTGGCGCGGGCGCTGGAGGGCGGGCGCGTATCGCTGGCCATCGGCCTGGCGGCCATGGGGATCTCCGTCGTGGTGGGCACCGTCGTGGGGAGCGTTGCGGGGTACGCCGCCGGCTATACCGATGAGATCATCAGCCGCGGCGTCGATTTTGTCCTGGCGCTGCCGCTGTTTTACGCGATCGTCGTCATCGAGATGCTGTTTCACCCCGGCACGTCGGGGTTGGTGGTCCTGATCGGGCTCACGACCTGGATGGTGGTCGCGCGCCTGGTGCGCGGGCTGGTGCTGAGCGAGCGGGAGACGGAGTACGTGCAGGCCGCGCGCGCCCTGGGCGCACACGGCGGGCGCGTCATTGTCCGCCATGTGCTGCCCAACATCCTCGGCCCGGTGATGGTCACCGCGAGCTTCAACGTGGGTAACGCCATCCTGCTGGAGTCTGCGCTGAGTTTCCTCGGCGTCGGGGTCCAACCGCCGCAGGCCACCTGGGGCAACATGATCATCGGCGCGCAGACGTACCTGTTCAACGCCCCGTGGATCGCGATCGTCCCCGGATTCCTCATCACGATCACCGTCATGGCGTTCATGTTCGTCGGCGACGGGCTCCGTGACGCGCTCGACGTGAAGATGGCGGCGCCTCGGTAAGGTTGGCTCCCTCGTGCTCTCGCACATGCGAATACGTGTTTGGCAGGATCAGACTGATTGTGCCCGCAAAATCAAGCATCAATGCAACAAGATGCACGATGCATAATCAGAATCAACGCCCTGCACCGAATGGCCCAGCACATTGAACGCAGCGGGAGCCATCGCGCATCGGCTACGGCGCGCGGCAGGTGGTGACGCGCCTACCGCAGAGCGCCTCCATGACGCACGTGGCGCCTGATGGACAGACGATTGCACCGGCCGAGGCGGCCGGTGCGGCCACGCCCGTCCTCGAGGCTCGCGGTGTATACAAGGTGTTTGTCACCCGCGGCCGTGGCGGTCTTCGGGCGATGACCGCCCTGCGCCGCGTCGATCTGCAGGTGCGTCGCGGCGAGTTTCTGACGCTGATTGGGCCGTCGGGATGTGGAAAATCGACGGTGCTGAACATGTTTGCCGGATTGACGGCGCCGACGGATGGTACGGTCTTGCATGAGGGTGTTCCGATTCGCGGTGTGAACACGCGGGGCGGCTATGTGACCCAAGACGATAACCTGCTGCCGTGGCGTACCACGCTCGGCAATGTCCAGATCGCGCTCGAGCTGAAGGGCGTTCGCCGCGACGAGCGCCACGAGCGGGCGATGGCGTACCTTGCCGCCGTCGGCTTGCGCGGGTTCGAGCATCACTATCCTCATGAGCTCTCGGGAGGAATGCGCAAGCGGGTCTCCATCGTCCGTACCCTCGTCGACACCAGTGTGAACGTGATTTTGATGGATGAGCCGTTTGGGCCCTTGGACGCTCAGACGCGGCTGGTCTTGCAAGACGAGCTGCTCCGGTTATGGGAGGGGAGCGGCCGAACGATCGTGTTCGTGACGCACGATCTCGTGGAGGCGATCGCGCTGTCCGACCGGATTGCGATTTTCACCGGGGCACCGGGAACCATCAAGGATGTTCGCGAGGTGCCGATCCCGCGCCCCCGCGACGTCTTCCATATCCATGACGCTCACGGCTTTGCCGAGATCTACGACGCGATCTGGGCAGGGTTGCGCGCAGAACTTACGACGGAGCCGATGCACGATGGTTGACGCCCTTGCCGGCGCCGCGGCCCGCGAGGCGCGGTACGAAGCCGCCCTGCGCCGGCGGGCGACAGGCGAGGCACTCAGTCACCAACGACGGGTGACACGGACCGTCGTATCCTGGCAGGTCGCGATGCTGTTGCTGCTCCTCTTCGCCTGGTGGGGGGCATCGGGCCGGTTGCTGGACAGGTTGTTCCTGAGCGACCCCATCAGCGTGATGGCGGCGTTTTGGCGGATCCTCGCGGACGGCAGCCTTTGGTATCACCTTCGGTATACGCTTGTCGAGACGTTGCTTGGGTACGTCCTGGGGGCGTCGACGGGCCTTGTCGGCGCGGTCCTGACCTGGTTAGCGCCCGGCGGAGAACCGGTGCTGCGTCCGCTGGTTCTGCTCGCGTACGCGACGCCGAAGATCGCGCTCGCGCCCCTGATGATCCTGTGGTTCGGCATCGGCGTGCTCCCGAAAGTGGTGCTCGCCGCCACGTTCGTCTTTTTCATCGTGTTTTTGAACACGATGGCCGGGCTCGCCGCCGTCAATCCGGGTTTGGTCAACGTGGTCCGCGTCATGGGTGCGTCGCCCATCGGCATTTTCCGGAAAGTGATGGTGCCGAGTGCGCTCCCGTTTATCGTGGCCGGGTTGCGCATCACGGTGCCGGCCGCGCTCATCGGGGCGATCGTTGCGGAGTTTATCAGCAGCAATCGAGGAGTCGGCTATCTGATCAATGCGGCGAGCGCCCGCTATCGCACGGCCGACGTGTTCGCCGGCATCGTTGGCCTCCTGTTCGTGGTGCTGCTCATGAACGCCGGCGTGTCGGTGCTCGAGCGCTCGTGGTTGCGGTGGGCACCCCAGATCAGGAATCCGTTGGGGTGACATGATGCGCGAGATGTCACCCTCGCTCGACGACGTGCTGCGGCCGGGCCGAGCGGCGCTGCTGGTGGTCGACATCCAGCATGACTTCGTTCACCCACGGGGGTGGAGCGCGCGGCATGGCGCTGGGACGGCGCCCCTTCGCCGCGTGATTCCCGTGATCAACCGGTTGATCGCGGCGGCGCGTACGGCGCGAGTGTCCGTGGCGTATCTTGCGGTGGAGCATGGGGCCGCCGTGGACGCGGCCAACTACCGCGCGAGATACGCCCGCCGCGGCATGGAAGGGGACGTGCTCTGCGCGGTGGGGACGTGGGGCGCGGCGCTCGACGAGGAGTTGACCCCGCCGGAACCCGAGGACCTGCGGGTCGTCAGGCACTCATACGACGGGTTTGCCGGGACCGCGCTCGACCGCGAGTTGCGCGCGCGGGGCGTGGGGACCGTCGTCGCGACCGGGGTGGTCACGAACGTCTGCGTGCAGGCGACGGTGCAGCACGCGTTCGCACTCGGCTACCACGTGGTTGTCGTCGAGGACGGCACCGCCGCTGCCGATCCCGTCGTCCACTCGATGACGCTCCGCAACATCGATGATTACTTCGGCTGGGTTGCGCCAAGCGAGTACATCCGCGCGCAATGGACGCCGGAGGAGGCGAGATGAAGGTGAGGAGGTGATCCCAGCTCCCATGAGGAGACCCGGCACGGCGACGCCGGACGGCGTTCCGCGGTACAAGACGGCATCCGCGCACGCGGTGGCGGTCCTCAAAGCGTGGATCAACGATGGGGTGCTGGCGCCTGGCAGCACGATCGATCAGGTGCAGCTCAGCGAGGACCTTGGCATGAGCCGCGTGCCGATTCGGACCGCGCTCGAACGGCTCGCGAGTGAGGGGCTCGTCGTGCTGTCGCCGCACCGAAGCGCCATCGTCGTGCCGCTGTCGCTGCAAGAGATGCGCGATTTGTACTACGTGCGCCACCATCTGGAGGGAGTTGCGGCCGAACTCGCCGCACGGCAGCGGGCCGATGACGATCTCGCCGCGCTGGCGCGGATTCTTGCGTCGACCGAAGCGCAAGTCGCCGCGGGAGACCTCGAGGGATTCCTGGCGAGCAACCGCGCCTTTCACACCCGCATCTACGCGGCCACGGGAAATGCGGTGTTGGTGCGCGTGATCGACGGTCTATGGGATCTCAGCGAGCGATACCGGCGAGCGTACCTGCAGCTGCCCGCCCGCGCCGCCGAGTCGACGAGCGAACACCGGCGGCTGTACGACCTGATTCGGGAACAACGCGACGTCGAGGCTGGGGCGTTCATGCGTGAGCACAACGCCAAGACGATGCGCGTGCTGGAAGAGTGGTTTCAGCAGCGGCAGCTGACTCGTCCATGAGCCTACCGCGGGAGACGGCTCACGAGCTGCGGCTGCGCGAGCAGGCCGGACGCCAAGCCCGGCGACAGGCACGAGCCGGGGGGGTGCTGCTCGGTGCCGCCCGCGGGGGCGTGGTCGCCGCGCTCCTCGCCGTGTGGGCGTTTGCGTCTGGGCGATGGGTGGACCGGCAGTTCGTGGCGGATCCTCTGAGCGTCCTCCGCGCCCTCGGGAGTCTGGTGGGATCCGGGCGGCTCTGGCCCGATCTGGCGCAAACGTTGGTCGAGGTGTTGAGCGGGTATGCGATAGGGGCGACCCTCGGCGTTGCCGTGGCGCTGGTGGTCGCGTTCGAAGCAACGCTGCAACGGGTGCTGCGGCCGTTTTTGATCGCGTTCTATTCGATCCCCAAGATCGCGCTCGCGCCGTTGTTTGTCATGTGGTTCGGGTTGGGGCTGACGCCGAAGGTGATTCTTGCCGCGACCTTCGTGTTCTTCGTCGTCTTCATGAACATGGTGACAGGCCTCTATCAGGTCAGCCCCCACCTGGTCAACGCTGTCCGGGTCATGGGGGCGACTCGCCGCGACATCGTGTGGAAGGTGGCGTTGCCGAGCTCGACGCCCTATCTCATGACGGGGCTCAGGATTGCCATTCCCGAAGCCCTGATCGGGGCGGTCATCGGGGAGTTCATGTCGGCGACGGTGGGCTTGGGGTACCTCGTCAACGAGGCGGCGCAGCAATTCAACACGGCAGTGACGCTCGCGGCGATCGTCGCGCTCCTCGTCGTCGTGGTGGCGATGGATGCCGGGATCAGCGCGCTGGAGGGCCGGCTCCTGTGCTGGCGGTCGAGCCACGCCGATCTGGCGTCGCTGGCGAGGAGGTGAGACCACGTCGACCGGGATCGTCGAGGACAACCGATGCAACGATGCTCGATGAGAGCGGGGGGTGAGAGTCGGATGAAGCGCGGGATGGGGTTCATCTGTGCGGTGTTGCTGGCGGCTGCCGCGGTCATGGTGCCCGCGGGCGGGGCACGATCCTCGGTCGCGGTGAAGCAGGCGGGGTTCAAAGTCATCGACCTCGCCGTGCCGTTCATCGCGAAGTCCAAGGGATTCTTCCAGCAGAACGGCCTCAACTGGCAATACGTCGAGATCGACAGCGGCAAGCTCGGCGTGGCGTCGCTCTTGAGCGGGAACGTCCAGTTCGTCGACCTCGGAGTCGATGACATCGTCGCGCTCCAGAAGGCCGGCAAGCAACCGGTGCTGATCTACAGCATGGTCAACTCACTCGACATGGACTTGGTCGTTCGGAACGACGTGCTGAAGCGATTGGGAGTCACCCCGTCGTCGTCCCTCGACGCGAAGTTGAAGGCGCTCAAAGGGCTGACCTTCGGCATCACCCGGCCCGGCGCGGTGACGCAACTGTTTCCGCAATACCTGCTCCGCAAGGCAGGGTACGATGGCGAGAAGGACGCGTCGTTTGTCCAGATCGGCGGCGGGCAGGCCCTGGTCGCCGCGATGAAGACGAAGCGCATCGACGCGTTCATGCTGTCGGCGCCCGCGCCGTACATCCTGCAAAAGGACGGTGTGGGGACCGTGCTGATTCGGAACTCGGCGGGCCAAGGGCCCAAGGAGTTCGCCGATTTCGCATTCGAGTCCATTGCCACGATGCGACCCTGGGCCCAGCAGAACACGGCGACGGTGCGAGCCTACACGAGATCGTTGAATCAAGCGTACACGTGGATGGTGCGGAATCGGTCCGCGGCGCTGGCCTTGTTGAAGCCGTACTTCCCCGACACCGACGACTCGACACTCGCACTTTCGTTCGACGCGTTGGTCCCGGCGATCAAGCCGGGCGGGCGGCTCTCTCAGCAGGCCGTGACGAACCAAATCAGCGTTCTTTCCGCCATCGGCGCCATCAGCGGGCAGCCCGACACGAGTGAAGGCGTGCTCTGGACCAACCAGTTCATCCAGTAACGACGTGGACTGTGCGGGCGGCGCGGCCGCCGTGCGCGCCGCCGTGGCGGGGCGCCGCGATGAGTTCCGGGACTGGTTGGCCGGGCTGGTGGCGATCCCGAGCGTCAACCCCCGCTATGCCTATGCCGTGACGGGCGAGGCCGCGGCCCAGTCGGAATTGGCACGTCGGTTACAGGGCGCCGGTGTGCCGGTCACGATGCTCCACGTGGATCGGGATGCGGTGGCCGCGTACGCTCCGTGGAGGCATACGCCCTCGCGGCGGCGCTGTGGGGTACCGGTACCGTGTCGTAGGCGGACATGCGGGCGCCGGTTGAAGCCAGCAGTCGGGTGCGGGTACCCCTTGGTGGCGTACAGGAATCGGCCGCAAAAAATCGGGCGGAGGGAAGCATTTCCGAGACGGCGAAGCCTAGGATACCTCCGAATACGGTGGTATGCCACGAACGATGGCCGCGGGCGAGGAGATGCCACGATGCGCACGCGATCGAGGCGGGCCGGGAGGCGGCTGACCCGCCGCGAGTTCATGGCGACCGTGGCCGGGGCGGTCGGGGCCGCGGCGCTCGACGACCGCGCCCCGGCGCAGGCGCAGACGAAGCGGACGCTGCGGATCGCCCGCGGCGCCAACGCCCGAAGCCTCGATCCGCACATCAATGCCCGGCTGTACGATCGCCTCGTGTTGTACACCTTGTACGAGCCGCTCATCGACGTCGACGACCGCGGCAATTTCTTTCCGGTGCTGGCGCGGTCGTGGGAGGTTGGATCGACGGGGCGCGTCGTCACCTTCCACCTCCGTCCCGGCGTCGTGTTCCACGACGGGACGCCGTTTACCGCGGAGGTTGTGAAGTACAACATCGAGCGGATCCTGGATCCGGCCACCGGCTCCGAGCACCGCGCGCGGTTCGAGGGCATCATCCAGGGGGTGCGCGCCGTGGACGCCGCCACGGCGCAGTTCTACCTGGCGCGGCCCTACCCGCCGCTGCTCTCCGAGCTGATCGATCGGCCCGGACTCATGGTGTCGCCGGCGGCCGTGAAGAAGTACGGAAAGGACTTCGCGCGCAACCCGGTGGGAACGGGGCCGTTCAAGTTCGTGGAGTGGATCCAGGGCAGCCGCGTGACCGTGGAACGAAGTCCGCGCTACTGGAACGCGAAGGCCATCAGGTCGGACCAGATGATTTTTCAAGATTTCCCGGAGCCCGCGGTCGCGGACGCCCAGCTTCGCGGGGGCCAGGTGGACGTCGTGGCCCTCGAGGATCTCCCCGCGGAGGACGTGCTGGCCTTCCAAAAGGACAGCGGGTACCGGGTGGTCCCGAGCCCGGCATACGCCTGGTCCGCGATCCAGATGAAGGTGGACGTGCCCCCGTTCGACAACCGGGACCTGCGGCAGGCGATCATGTACGCGATCGACCGCGAGCAGATCGTCAAGGTCATCTATCACGGCCTGGGCAAGGCGACGGGCAAGTTCTTTCACGAAGGATGGTGGGCCGACCCGCACTACAACGGGCCCGCGTACGATCCGGATCTGGCGCGGCAGAAGCTCAAGGCCTCCGGGTATCTCGACCGGCCGACGCCCCTCCTCCTGTACGTGCAGAGCTCCACGGTGCCGCTCGGGGAGATGGCCCAGGCGCAGATGCAGGCGATCGGCCTGCGCGTCACCATCCGCCTGGTGAGCGAGCGGGCCTGTACCCCATGGTGCTGCGGGGCGAGATTCCCTTTAGCATCCCCGCGACCTGGACGCCCCGCCCGGATCCAAACGGCCTCGCCTACATTCTCTGGGATTCGAGGGGCTACGCAAACACGTCCCACTACCACAACCCGCAGGTCGACAAGCTGCTGGACGCCGGGGCGGTCACGTACGACCTGAACGAGCGCACCAAGCTGTACCGGCAGGCGGAGCGGCTGATCGTCGATGACGCGCCGTACGTGTTCTACTACGCGAGCCCCGATTACGCCATCATGCGGCGGGGCGTGCAGGGGTTTCGTTACGGCTTCGATCTGATCCCGCGGGTCGCGGGCGCGTGGATGTGAGGCGTCCGCGCGGTGCCGGCGATGTGGCGCTACGTGCTGCGGCGAACGCTCGTCCTGATTCCTACGGTGGCGCTCGTGAGCTTTGGCATCTTCGTCCTGATGCGCACCGCGGTCGGCGGCGACCCGACGCTCTACCTCCTGGGCCACGAGGCGACGCTGCGGGAGGCGGCACAGGCGCGGGCCCGTCTGGGGCTCGACCGTCCCATCATCGTCCAGTACGCGGAGTGGCTGCGCCGGCTCGGGGCGCTGGACCTGGGGCGGTCGTTCGAGTACCCGATGGACGTCGGGCCGGCGCTCGCCGGGCGCCTGCCGGCAACGCTGGAGCTGACGCTCATGGCGACGCTGCTGGCGCTCTTCGTCGCGGTGCCGGCCGGGGTGTTCACGGCCGTCGGCCGGCACACCCCGCTCGGCCGGGCCATGAGCGCGGCGACGATGGCCGGCATCTGCGTGCCGAACTTCTGGCTCGGGATGCTCCTCATCTACGTCTTCGGCGTGAAGCTGGGCTGGCTCGCGAACAGCGCCTACGTGCCGCTGCCTGAGAACTGGCGGCAGAACCTAGCGTCCATGGCGCTCCCGGCCGTCAGCCTCGCGGCATACTATGCCGCGTCGTGGACCCGCTACCTCAATGCCGCGCTGCTGGGCGTCCTGCAACACGACTACGTGCGGGTGGCGCGGGCCAAGGGGCTCGCGGACCGGACCGTCGTCCTCAAGCACGCGCTGCGCAACGCGATCATTCCCATGGTCACCGCCGTCGGACAGAGCGTGCCGTACATGCTCGCGGGCGCCGTCATCGTGGAGGCCGTGTTCAGCCTGCCCGGGCTGGGGCGGCTCCTGAGCGACGCGATCCAGTCGCGCGATTATCCCATCGTGCAGGGCGCGGTGCTCCTCGTGACCGCCGCGGTGGTCGCCAGCAGCCTGGCCGTCGACATGGCCTACGGTGTCCTCGATCCGCGCATCAGGTACGACTGAGCGAGGTGCCGTGGCGGTCCGGCGGCTCATCCCACTCCTGGCCACGCCTTCGGGCGGCGCGCTGGCGGCGGCCGTCCTGCTCCTCGCGGCCGCGGCGATCCGTCCAGACCTGTTCAGCCCGTACAACCCCGTGGGGATCCATGGGACCTCGAGCCTCGAGGCGCCGACGTGGGGACACGTGCTCGGCACGGACGTGCTCGGCAAGGACGTGCTGACCCAGATCCTCTATGGGACGCGGACGACGTTGTCCATCGGCGCCGGCGCGGTCGCGCTGAGCCTCGCGGCCGGGACCGCCATCGGGCTCGCCGCCGGGTATTGGGGTGGGACGCTGCTGGACGAGGGGCTCATGCGGCTGATCGACGCCCTCTACATCGTTCCCGACCTCGTCCTGGCGCTCACCATCGTGGCGATCCTCGGGCCCGAACGGATCGCCAGCGTGATCGTGGCGCTCGCGCTGGGGCACGTCGCGGCGTACGCGCGCCTCGTCAGGAGCCGCGTGCTCGCCATCCGGGAGGAGGAGTACGTGACGGCCGCCCGGAGCCTCGGCGGCTCCGCCGGCCGCATCCTCGCCAGGCATGTGCTGCCCCAGACGCACGACATTCTCGTGGTCCGCTCCGTGCTCGCGCTGTCGTCGGTCATTCTCGGCGAGGCGGCCCTCAGTTTTCTCGGTCTCGGCGTCCAGCCCCCGGCGCCGAGCTGAGGCCGCATGCTGCGCGACGGGTTTCAATATCTGGCCACGGCGCCATGGGTGGCCCTGTCCCCCGGGTGCGCGATTTTCCTGTGCGTGTTCATCTGCAACCAGGTCGGAGAGGTCTTGCGCGATCTGCTGGATCCGCGCGCGGCCGTGTCCGCCAGGACCGAGCGGCACCCGAACCGAGCGCGTGCCGCGCAAACAGCGGGGACGCGCGTGTCGCCGGTGCGCCGGTGACCTGGACGGCCGGGCCGGGAACCCCGGCGTGCCCGCGCGGCCTTTCCGCCCCGCGGGATCCGGCGGCCCCGGACCGATCCGGCCGGCGGCGGGCACCGCCGCGGCGTATCGCGCCGGCTCCGAGCCTTTGGCAAACGCCGGGTCAATCTCGGTCGAAGCGGTACGGGCGGGAGGTGAGACGTGAGGAGGATTGCGATCGAGTTGGACGGGGTGACGGTAACGGGCGTGTTGTACGACGATCGAGCGCCGGCGACGGTGGCCAAGCTGTGGGAACGCCTGCCGTACGAGGATCGCGTGACGCATGCCAAGTGGTCCGGGGACATGTTCCACACCGACACCGACCTGGCCTTGGAGCTCGACGTTTCGCAGTGGCCGTTCGGCATGGAAAACCCCGTGGGCTTCCAGGCGCCCGGCGACATCGTGTATCTGCCGGCCGCGAAGGAGATCGCGATCGCGTACGGGTCGGCG
>JAJPJL010000041.1 GCA_021324255.1 Bacillota bacterium | reverse complement strand
TTCAGCCGGTATCTCGTGCAGGGCGGCCCGATCGAGCTCGCCGGGGTGGCCTGGTTCAACCTCCTGTTCCCGGTCCAGAGCGAGCTCGAATCCAACTTCAAGAGCACGGGCGCGTTTGCGCAGGTGTTCGGGTACCACAATCCGGACATGGACCGGCTCCTCGACGAGGCCATCTCGACGCGCGACAGCGCCCGGCAGCGCGCGATCTACGCGCAGGTCCAGCAGCTCGTCATCCAGGACGTCCCGCGGATCATGACCGTCCGTCCGGACGTGATCTGGGGCGTCCGCAAGACCGTGGCGCTGCCGGCGGGGATCGGCTCGCTCCGCGACTTCTTCGCGTCGCTGCCGAGGTGGCAGGTGCGCTAGGGCGCGGGCGGCGTGGCGGCGTACGCGCTCCGGCGACTGGCGGCGCTCGTGCCGCTGGTGTTCGGCGTGACGGCCATCACGTTTGCGCTCCTCGTGCTGGCCCCCGGCGACCCGGTCACGTTCCTGATCCCGCCGGAGCAGCGGGGCGCGGCCGATCTCGCGGCGATGCGCCATGAGCTCGGGCTGGACCGGCCGCCGCCGGTCCAGTACGTCTCGATGATGCGGGACCTGGTGACGGGGCGTCTTCGGAGCTTCGGCGACCGCCGGCCGACCCTGGCGCGCGTTGGGGAGGCGCTGCCGGTGACGCTCATCCTGACGGCGGCCTCGATGGCGCTCACTCTGGCACTCGCGATCCCCATCGCGCTCGTGGCGGCGCTGCGACCGTACAGCCTGGTCGATCACGGCGCCACCCTGTTCTCGCTGCTCGGCATCTCCCTGCCGAGCTTCTGGTTCGGGCTCGGCCTGATCTATGTGTTTACGGAGCAACTCGCGTGGCTCCCCGCGACGGGGATCCGCCCGACGGGGGCCACCGGCTACAACCCGCTCGTGATCGCGCCGTACCTGCTCATGCCCACGATCGTGCAGGCGCTGAGCATCCTGCCCGTGATGGTCCGGTACGCCCGGTCGTCGCTGCTCGACCAGCTCGCGCAGGAGTACGTCCGCGTCGCGCGCAGCAAGGGCCTCCGCGAGCGGACGATCCTCCGCAGGCACATCGCGCGCAACGCGCTCGTGCCGGTCGTCACGGTCACGGCGCTCCTGGTCCCGTTTCTCCTCAGCGGGTCCGTCGTGGTGGAGACGACCTTCGCGCTGCCGGGGCTCGGCCAGCTCGCGGTCAACGCCGCGCTGGCCCGCGACTATCCAATCGTGCTGACCACCACGGCGATCGCCGGGGTCCTGGTCGTGGCGGGCAATCTCGCCGCCGACATCGGGTATTTCTACCTCGATCCGCGGATTCGTGATGGATAGCCGCGCGCCGTCCACGCCCGAGCGGCAGCCGCGCACCGGCCGGCGCGGGCCCTGGCACCGGTTTGCGCGAAACCCTCGCGCGCTCGCGGGCGCCGCGCTCCTGGCCGCGTTCTTCGGGGTCGCGCTGGCCGCCCCCCGGCTTGCGCCGTACCCCGCCGATGCCCCGCACCTGCTTGCGACGCTGCACCCGCCCGACCGCGCCTACCTCCTCGGCACCGACAATCTGGGGCGCGACATTCTGAGCCGCGTCCTCGCCGCCTCGCGCGTCACGCTGGCGATCGGGATTCTGTCCATGCTGGTGTCGCTCGTCGCCGGGATCCTGATCGGCGCGCTGGCGGGCTACGCCGGGGGACAGGTCGACGCGGCGCTGATGCGCCTGACCGACGTCGTGCTGGCGGTGCCGGTGTTTTTCCTCACCGTGGCGTTTCTCGCGCTCTTTGGTCCCAGCATCCCGGGGCTCATCTGCATCATCGGGCTGACCGCGTGGCCGCCGACGGCGCGGCTGGTGCGGGCGGAGGTGCTCGCGCTCCGCCACCGCGATTTCGTGTCGGCGGCGACCGCCGTCGGGGCGTCCGGCGGCCGGATCATCGTGCGCCACCTCCTCCCGAACGTGGTGGCGGTGATCGCGATCTCCGCCACGCTGCGCGTCGGGCTGGCGATTCTGACGGAGGCCGGGTTGAGCTTCCTCGGCCTCGGCGTGCAGCCGCCGGCACCGAGCTGGGGCAACATCATCGCGGACGGGCGGGCGTATCTCGGGATCGCGTGGTGGGTCTCATGCTTTCCCGGCCTGTGCATCTTCCTGGCGGTGATGGCGTTCAACCTCGTCGGCGACGGCCTGCGCGACGCGTTCGACCCGAGGCTCGTGGTGTGACCGCGCGGCCGGCCCGGCCGAGGCGACTCAATGCGCGACCGAGGTGAGGCATGGAACGGGTGATTCTGCGGGCGGACCGCGTGTTCGACGGCACCGGTGCCGCGCCGCTCGAACGGGCGGCGGTCGTCGTCGAGGGCCACCGGATCGCGGACGTCCTGCGCGCCGCGAACGTCGGGGCGGAGCGGGTGGTGGATCTTCCAGGCTGCACGCTGCTTCCCGGGCTGATCGACATGCACGTGCACCTCGGCTGGGGACCGCGGAGCTTTGCGCCGACGCTCGCCACCGTGGCCCTCGGTGCGGCGCGGAACGTGCGGGCCGCGCAGGCGGCCGGCATCACCACCGTGCGCGACGTGGGCACGCAGGGCGGGGTCGGGATGGCGGTGCGCGACGCGGTCCGCCGCGGCGACATCCCCGGCTCACGGGTCGTCCCGTGCGGGCAGATCATCTGCATGACGGGCGGCCACGGCTCCGAGCCGCCGGCGCCCCCCGGCATGGCGCGCGAGGCCGACGGTCCCGACGACTGCCGCCGGGCGGTGCGGGAACAGGTGCGCGCCGGCGCGGATTGCATCAAGGTCACCACGAACGGGCCGCTGAACGTCGTCGAGTTCACGCAGGGCGAGCTGGATGCGCTCGTGGACGAGGCCCACCGGCTCGGCCGGCGCGTCGCCTGCCACGCGTCGATCCTGGCGTCCACCGTGATGGCGCTCGACGCCCGGGTGGACACGATCGAGCACGGATGCGACCTCGACGAGGCGACGGCGCGCCGGATGGCGGAGCAGGGCGTTGTCCTCGTCCCCACGCTGCTCGTCTCGAAGCTGATCATGGACCGCTGGGACGAGTTCAAGGCCGTGCCCATGATGCGGTCCATTCCGGTCCGCGCGCGGCGCCACGTCGAGAGCTTTCAGGCGGCGCTCGCCGCGCGCGTCACGATGGCGGCGGGCACCGACGTGTTTTTCGGTCTCGCGCCGTTCGAGTGCCTGCCGGACGAACTGGAGTACATGGTCGCCTGCGGCATGCGGCCCGCGGACGCGCTCGTGGCGGCGACGCGCCACGGCGCGGAGGCGCTTGGACCGGACCACGGCGGGGGCGTGATCGCGCGCGGCCGGACGGCGGATCTCGTCGCCGCGCGGGGCGATCCCACCCGGGACATCCGCGCGCTCCATGACGTGCGCCTCGTCGTCCAGGACGGGCGCATCGTGTGGCGGGCGGATGTCGCGGAGGCCGGCCGCAACTGAGCCGCCGCGCCGAGCGCGGGCGCACCGGCACGACGGCACGCGGCGCGTCTGGCCGCAAACAGGACCGCCGTCGGGCGAAGAGAATATCACCACCCACCCACAGGAGGTGCCACACGATGACAGCCAGATCCGCGTGGCAGCACCGGCCGGCGGGAGCCCAGGCACCCGGCCGCGGGAGGATCGGTCGGCGGGCGCTGCTGCGGATGGTCCCGGCCGTCGCCGGCGCGCTCGTGGCGACGCGCGCGTTCGCGCAGACGCCGCGGCGGGGCGGCACGCTTCGCATCCAGTTCTCCGCCATCCGGCAGTTGGACCCGTATAAGACCTCCGGGAACAACAGCGAGGACAATGCCTCGTCGCTCGTGTTCGACGCGCTCGTCTATCTCGGCAGGAATTTCGAGCCCAGGCCGCTGCTCGCGGAACGTTGGGAGACGCCGAACAGCACGACCTGGGTCTTTCGCCTGCGCCGGAACGTGATGTTCCAGGACGACAACCCGGTCTTTCCGAAGGGCAGCGCGCGCGAGGTCACGGCCGAGGACGTCGTCTACTCCGTGAACCGGTTCCTCAAGGTGAGCAACGCGTTCACGCTGGGGACGGTCGACAGCGTGCGCGCCGTCGACCGGTACACGGTGGAGCTCAAGAAGCCGTCGCCGGATCCGTTTCTGTTGAGCGATCCGAACCGCATGGCGCGTGTCATGATCGTGCCGCACGAGGCCATCGAGAAGCTCGGCGAGGATGGGTTCGCGCGGCAGCCCGTCGGCTCGGGTCCGTTCAAGCTCCGCTCGTTCACCGCGAACCAGACGGTGGTGTTCGACCGCAACCCGTCCTACTGGATGCCCGTCTATCCCGATCACGTGGAGTTCACGTACATCCCCGATCCCACGGTGGCCACGATCGCGCTGCAGGGCGGACGCATCGACGTGCTGCCCTATGTCGCGAACGTGG
>JAJPJL010000018.1 GCA_021324255.1 Bacillota bacterium | reverse complement strand
GGGAGCCTGCGCGTGCGCGAGAAAGCCAAGGTGATGGACCGCGAGACGATCCGTCGCGCCGTGACGCGCATGGCGCACGAGATCGTGGAGCGAAACAAGGGGACCGAAACCCTGTGTCTCGTGGGCATCGTGCGCCGGGGCGTGCATCTGGCGGCGCGGTTGGCCGCGGCCATCGGCGCCGCGGAAGGCGCGTCGATCCCCGTTGGCGCGCTCGATGTCACGCCGTACCGCGACGACCGCACGCCGCGGGCGCGGGATGACGCCGGCACGCCGGAGACGCGACTGCCGTTTGCCGTGGCCGGCCGGCGCATCATCCTCGTGGACGACGTCCTGTACACCGGCCGCACGGTCCGCGCGGCGCTCGACGCCCTCATCGACCGCGGCCGGCCGGCCGGGATTCAACTCGCGGTCTTGGTGGACCGCGGGCACCGGGAGCTGCCGATCCGTCCGGACTACGTGGGGAAGAACCTGCCCACCGCATCGCGCGAGCAGGTCCGCGTGCTGCTCACGGAGTCGGACGGCCGCGACGAGGTGATCATCGAGGAGCCGGACTGAGGCAGGCCCCGCGGCGGGTCGTCACGGAGCGCCATGCGCTCACGGCCGCTCCGTCGCAGGCGCCGCCGGTCGCACGGGCGCGACGCGGACGGTGCGCTCCCCGGAGTACGTGACGGTCCCGGGCCGTGCGCCGCGCGGCTTCCGCACGTGCTTTCGGGCGACGTAATCGACCGCGATCTCCCCGCCGTCGCGTCCCTCGCTGAAGTACGCCGCGGCTTCCGCGGCCGCGCGGATCATCGCCTCGGAGGGTTCGCCCGGACTCTTGAGCACGACATGGGCGCCCGCCAGCCCGCGGGCGTGGAGCCAGAGATCCTCGGGCCCGGCGATGTGAAACGTCACGTGGTCGTTTTCCCGGCCGCTCCGCCCCACGACGATCGTCGCGCCACCCGGCGCGCGGAACCGGCGGGGTCCGGGCCGGCGCTCCGGCCGCGGGCGGCGCCGGCGCCGGAGCGCGTTGAGATGCTCGAGGTCGGTCTCGGCCGCCGCGAGGTCGTCCATCGACTCCGCGGTCGCGACGTGGACGAGCACTTCGCGAAGCGCCGCGAGCTCCGCGTCCAGCCGGGCGATGCGATCCGGCACGGCCCGCGCGGCCGCGCGCGCCTTCGCGTACCGGTGGAAGTAGCGCTGGGCGTTCTCGACCGCCGACAGCGCGGGATCCAGCGGGATGGTCAGCTCCCCCTCGTCGCCGTGACCCGGGACCACGAGCGCCTTCGCCCGGCGAGCGGCGCGGCTCGCGTAGGCGAGCAGGAGCTCACCCAGGACGCGATAGCGATCGCGCTCGGCGCTCTCGGCGAGGAGCCGGCGGTTCTCCTCGAGCGCGCGCCGGCGCTGCGCAACCGCGGACTGCGCCGTCCGTTGGAGCGCTCGCCGGCGCTCCTCGACGGGGCCGACGCCCGCGCGATCCCGGTAATACCGCGCGATGGCGTCGCTCATCGACGCGGCGGGGCGCGGGGAAAGGTGCGCGTAGACGCGCAGCGGCGCCGCGGCAAACGCGACCACCCGGCCGCGGTCCTCGTATGCCGTGGGTGAAAACCGCTCCGCGCCCGCGGTCGACGCGATGTCGGCGAGCGCGGCGCGGAGCCGCCCGGCGGCCGGCCGGCATTCCAGCGCGGGCGTCATGGGGTCGACGTCCGCTCGAAGCGCGACCTCGCGGGCCAGCACCGGCCCGAGGCCCAGGACGGCGCTCGCGATCTGCTGCCAGATGGGTCGCGGTCCGTCGCACACCGCCTGCCACGCCGTCGCATCGAGCCCGTCCGGCGGAGGACGGTCGGCCGGCGGAGGCGCGTAGGGCCGCCCCGGCAGCACCGGCCGCCGCGGCGACATCTGCGGCGTGACGACTTTGAGCGCGCCCACGACGATGGGGCCGCCGGTGAGGATCGCGTTGCTGTGCCGCCCCATGATCTCCACGATCAGGGTGAGCGGCCCCTCGAGCGCGTCGAAGCGGAGCTCGAGCACCCGGTTGAAGGGCGGTTGCGTGACCCCGGCCAGCCGGGCATGGGTCAACCGGCTCCGCAGGAGCTGCCCGAAGGGTGCGAGCGGCTCCGCCGTCTCGGGCCGCGGCGCCAGGTGGACGCGCGCGGTCTGCGGATGGATCGAGGCGTAGAGGTGCGCAAACCCGCGCGGACCGCGGAGCGCGACCACGATCGCCTGTGGATCCGGCTGCTGCACGCCGGCAAACTGCGCCCCCGCGTGCGCCCGCACCTCGCGTGCGACGGCGGCCAGCACGAGCCCATCGATGGAGGGCGGGATGGTCTGGGGCACGCAATCCTCCCGGCCGCGAACGCCGCGGCCCCGAGCCGCTCAGAGTATACGAGAAGGCCGGCGCCGGGCGAAAGGGAGGAGATCATCACCGTGGCGCCGGAGTGTTTCCCGTGCGGATACGTGGCGCGGCCGGTCGCGCGGCGCGGCGGGAGCGGCCGTCGTGATCAAGAGCATGACGGGGTTCGGCGCCGCCGAAGCCGTCGCCGGCCCGAGCCGCCACGCGATCGAAGTCCGGTCGGTCAACCACCGCTTCTGTGAAGTCCTCGTGCGCCTGCCCCGGGATCTCGCCCCGTTCGAGGAACGCGTCAAGGCCGCGGTGCAGGGCCGCGTGTTGCGGGGGCGGGTCGAGGTTGCTATAATTCGCGAAGAGCAAGGAAAACGCACGCGAACGGCTAAGGCGGATCTAGATCTCGCAGGAGCGTACGTCAAGGCGATAAATGACCTGAAACAGGCTCTTTCGATCTCCGGACCGTTCGACCTTTCCATGTTGCTGTCATTGCCCGACCTCATCCGGATCGAGGAGCAAAAGGACGACCTCGATGCTCTGTGGCCCGCGCTGGCCGGCGGGCTGGAGGCGGCGATGGACCGGCTGGTCGCGATGCGTGAGACCGAGGGCGCCCGGCTCGAGGCCGACCTCAGGGGCCGCATCGGGAGGCTGGAGGGGCACATTGGCGCGATCGACGAGCGCGCGCCCGCCGTGGCGCGCGAGTATCACGAGCGCTTGACCCGGCGGGTGCAGGAGCTTGCCGGCGGCGTCGCGGTGGAGCCGGGACGGCTCGCCGCGGAGGTTGCGATGTTCGCCGACCGCGCCGACATCAGCGAAGAGATCACGCGCTTCCGGGGACACCTGGCGCAGTTCCGGGACACGCTCGAGATGCCGGGCGCCGTGGGCCGGACGCTGGAGTTCATCGTCCAGGAGCTCGGGCGCGAGGCCAACACGATCGGCAGCAAGGCGAACGACCTCGCGATTACCCGTCTCGTGATCGCGGTCAAGGGCGAGTTGGAGAGCCTCCGGGAGCAGATTCAGAACGTGGAATAGTCCCGGCAGCCGCGCAGCGCCGGGACCCGCTGCGCGGTGAGGGGGATGAGGATGGAAACCCGGCTCATCAATATCGGATTCGGCAACATCGTGGCCGCGAACCGCATCATCGCCATCGTCAGCCCGGATTCCGCGCCGATCAAGCGCATCATCCAAGAGGCCCGCGACAAGGGCATCCTCATCGACGCGACCTACGGCCGCCGTACCCGCGCGGTGGTCATCACGGACAGCGGCCACGTGGTGCTGTCGGCCGTGCAGCCCGAGACCGTGGCCCACCGGTTCACGAGCAAGGACGCTGCTCCCGAGCAGGAGAGTGTCGAGCAGCCGGACGAGGACGCCGCCGAGACGCCGGTGGCCGACGCCGAATGATTGTCACGGTCAGCGGCGAGATCGGCGCGGGCAAGAGCACGGTGGCGCGCGCGCTGGCCCAGGCCCTCGGGTTGCGGTACCTCTCGACGGGCGAGGTGTTTCGCGAGGAGGCGCGCCGGCGCGGGATGAGCCTGTCCGAGTTTGGCGCGCTCGCCGAGCAGGACCCGTCGATCGATCGGGCGCTCGACGACATGCAAATCCAGGCGGCGCGCGGCGGGGACATCCTGGTCGACAGCCGTCTCAGCGGCTGGCTCATCGACGGCGATCTCCGGATCTGGCTGCGGGCCCCGCTCGCGGTCCGCGCCGCGCGCGTCGCGGCGCGCGACCGCACCGACGTGCCGGCGGCCGCGCGCGACGTCCAGGCCAGGGAAGACTGTGAGCGGCGCCGGTACCGGCAGACGTACCGCGTGGACATCCTGGATCTCACGCGCTACCACGTGATCATCGATACCGCGATGTGGGGCGCCGACGAGATCGTGTCGGCGCTTC
Organism: Bacillota bacterium; assembly: GCA_021324255.1. Lineage (GTDB taxonomy): Bacteria > Sysuimicrobiota > Sysuimicrobiia > Sysuimicrobiales > Segetimicrobiaceae > JAJPIA01. Next base: position 17,070 of record JAJPJL010000018.1, on the reverse strand, counting down.
TGGTGTTCGCGCGCGACCTTGCCGCGCGGCGCACGCGGGGACACGCGGGGAGCGCCGCCGGCGGGGGACGCTCGGCGGGCCATGGCGCCGGCTGACCGCGCGGCGCTGCGAAGCCGGGTGGTGGTCGTCGGCGTGTGTGGTAGCATCGCCGCGTACAAGGTGGCCGTCGCTGTGCGGCTGCTCGTCAAGGCGGGCGCCGAGGTGCACGTCGCGATGACGCCGGCCGCGACGCGGTTCGTGGGCCCGGTGACCTTCCGCGCGCTGTCGCGCCGCCCGGTGATCACCGACATGTGGGCGCCCGATGCGCCGTGGGACGAACCGCACGTGGCGCTTGGCCAGCGGGCCGCGGTCATGCTCGTGGCGCCGGCGACGGCCGACGCGCTGGCGCGCCTGGCGGCGGGCCTCGCCGACGACGTGGTCTCGGCGACGGTGCTCGCCACCCGCGCGCCGGTCCTGCTCGCACCCGCGATGAGCGCCGAGATGGCTGCCGCGCCGGTCGTGACGGACAACCTCGCGCGCCTTCGTGCCCGGGGCATGCACGTGATCGGTCCCGAGCGCGGTGAGCTGGCGTCCGGCCAGGTCGGGACGGGACGGATGTCCGAGCCCGACGCCATCGTGGACCGACTCGCAACGCTCGTGGGTGAGCCGGGCGTCCCACGGTGAGCGGCGGGAACGAGGCCTGCGCGCAGGTGCTCTTGGACCGCGCCGCGGGGATCGCGGATCGTCCCTTGACGTACCGCGTCCCGCCCGCGCTGGCGCACCGGGCGGCGGTCGGCGTTCGGGCGCTCGTCCCGCTCGGGTCCCGTACCGCGACCGGGCTCATCCTCAGCCTGGGTCCGTGCGCCGCCGCGGATGACGGTGGCGCTTCCCGGACTCCGACCGAGGTCCGCGACCTCCTCGACATTCCCGAGCCGCTGCCGCTGTTTTCGCCGGCGCTGCTTCGCCTCGCTCGCCGGGTAGCGGAGGAGACGCTGTCCACGCTGCTCGACGCCGTGCGGTGTTTGGTGCCGCCGGAGTTGTTGCGCCGCCCCCCGACCGCGCCGCGCGCCGAACGGCGCATCGTGCGGGTCCAGGAGTATGCGGCTCGGGGCGTGGGCCGGCGGCAGCGCGCCGTGCTCGAGCGGCTGGGGGCCGCGCCCGGCGGCGTGCCGCTGGGAGACCTCGTCCGGACCGGGGACGGGCCCGCGGTGCGCCGGCTCATGCGGCTCGGGGCGGTGCGCGTCGACGCCGGCGCACACGGGGCGGCGGAGCCCGACAGGCCGCCGCCTACGCCGGGCGCGCACCATGGAGTGGGCGGGATCCCGCGCGATCCCGCCGGGGAGACCGTCGCCCCGCCGCCGGTGCTGCTGTGGGGTGCCCCGGAGGCCCGGGTCCGCTGGATCACGGATGCCGTGCACCGCGCGGTCGCGCGCGGCGGGCAGGCGCTCGTCATCGCTCCCGCGGTCGAGCTCGCGGAGCACATGGCCCGGGCGCTCTCCGGGCCGCACGGGCCGCGCGTCGTCGCCTATCACTCCGCGCTCAGGGCGTCGGCCCGCCGCGAGGTCTGGCGCCGGTTGCTCGCGCAGGACGCGGACGTCGTCTGCGGCACCCGCTCGGCGCTGTTTGCGCCGCTCGCGCGCGTGCGGCTCGTCGTCGTGGACGACGAGCAGGATCCGTCCTACAAGGCCGATCGGGCGCCGCGGTACCATGCGCGGCAGGTCGCGCTCGAGCGCGGCGCGCTGGAACCGGCGCAGGTGGTGCTCGGCGCATCCGCGCCGTCGCTCGAGGCCTACGCCGCGGCCGCCGCGAACACGCTGCGGCTCGTCCGTCTCGACCCGCGCGGCGGGCCGCGCATCGAGATCGTGGACATGCGCCGCGAACACATCCGCGGGCGGAGCGGGGTCCTGAGCCCGCCGCTGGTCGGCGCCGTCCGGCGTCACCTGCGCGCGGGCGGCCGCGTCGCGCTGTTCGTGAACCGGGTCGGCTATGCCCGGGTCCTCGTCTGCGGCGAGTGCGGCACGATCATCCGGTGCCGGCACTGCCTCGTGCCGGTCCCCTTCGACCGCGAGACCGGTACCGTCCGGTGCCACCTCTGCGGTCGCGTGGAAGCGGCTCCGGGGGTCTGTCCCCGGTGCAAGGGCGTGGCGCTCCGGTGGGCGGGTCCGGGCACGAAGCGCGTCGAGGAGGTCGTAGCCAAGGTGTTCCCGGAGTTCCGGCTGGCGCGCGTGGACCGCGAGACTGCCGCCGGGTTCGACCGCGTCGCGGGCGAATTCGCCGCGGGCCGGCTGCGGTTGGTCGTGGGGACGCAATTACTGCTGCGCGGCCGGCGTCTCCGGCCGAGCCTCGTCGGCGTGATCGACGCCGACGCGCCGCTGTACCGCCCGGACTTCCGCGCCGCGGAGCGGGCGTTTCAACAGCTGTCCGCCATGACTACGCTCGCCGGCGCCGAGGCGGTCGTGCAGTCCAGGATACCCGACCACCCGGTCCTTCGCGCGATCGGTGCCGCGCGCCCCCAGCCCTGGTACGACGAGGAGCTTCGGGCCAGGCGCGAATTCGGTTACCCGCCGTACACCCACCTGGCGCGTGTCACGGCGTCGGCGGCGGATGCCGCCGCGGCGGCGTCGCTCGCGGAGCGCGCGGCGGCGGCGGCCCGGAGCGCCGGGGTCGAAGTGCTGGGCCCGGCGGCGGCGCCGCCCGGCGCGCATCGCGCGCGCGTGCAGTGCCTGCTGCGCGCGGAGGCGAGGGACGTGCTCCGCGCCGCCGCGCTGTCGGCGGCCCGGGCGGGGCCCCGGCGCAGGACCGGCGGCCGGATCATCGTGGAGATGGACCCGGAGGAGATCGATTGATGGCGGAGACGGCCGGGGTCCTGGAGATCGTCACCGTGGACAGCCCCAAAGCCGCCGTGCTGCGCCGCCGCGCGCAGCCCGTGCGCGTGGTGACGCGCGAGACGCAGCGGCTGATCGATCGGATGTTCGCGACACTGCACGAGGCGCGGGGTCTCGGCCTGGCGGCGCCGCAGGTCGGCGTGAGCACACGGGTGATCGTCAGCGAATTCGAGGGGCGGCGGTTTGCCCTCGTGGACCCGGAGGTCCTGCGCCGCGACGGGGCAGAGGTGGTGGGCACCGAGGCGTGCCTCAGCATCCCCGGGTTGCTCGGGGATGTGCCGCGGGTGTCGAAAGTCGTCGTGCGCGCGCGCAACCGCCGGAACAAATTCGTCACGATCGAGGCGCACGGGATGCTGGCCCGCATCCTGCAACACGAGATCGACCATCTCGACGGGATCCTCTTCACCGATCGCGTCCGCGACCAACACACCCTGCGCCGCGTGGAGGAGACGGCCGAGGTGGTGTCTCCGGAGTGAAGGCGGTCTTTTTTGGCACGCCCGCGTTTGCCGTGCCGTCGCTGGACGCCGTGCTCGCGGTGTGCGACGTCGGCGCGGTGGTCACGCAGCCCGACCGGCCGCGCGGCCGCGGCCGCCGCCTCGAGGCCTCGCCGGTGGCGGTCGCCGCGCATCAGTACGCGCTCGACGTGTGGAAGCCGGAGTCGCTCCGGGATCCCGGGTTCCTCGCGGACCTCCGGCGTGAGCGGCCGGATGTGCTGGTCGTGGTGGCCTACGGCCGGTTGATCCCTCCCGCGGCCATCGACGCGGCGCGCCTGCGCGGCATCAACCTGCATCCCTCGCTGCTGCCCCGCTATCGCGGGGCGGCGCCCATCCCGCGGGCGATCGCGGCCGGGGAACGCGAGACCGGCGTGACCGTCCTGTATCTCGCGAGCGAACTGGACGCGGGCGACATCATCCTGCAGCGCGCCGTCCCGGTGCTCGACGATGACACCGCGGCGACCCTCGAGGCCCGGCTGGCGCGCGAGGGCGCGGCGCTCCTCGCGGACGCCTTGCGCCTGCTCGACGCGGGGACGGCGCCCCGCCGGCCGCAGGACCACGCCCGGGCGTCGTTCGCGCCGAAGCTCTCGCGGCAGGAGGCGCTGATCGCCTGGGATGCGCCCGCCGCTCGCATCGTCAACCTCATCCGCGCGTTCGACCCCTGGCCCGTGGCCTACACGCTCCGGGACGGCGAGCCGCTCATGGTCTGGCGGGCCTCCGCCGTGTCCGACAGTCGGTGTGCCGTCGTGCCGGCGAGCGGCACGCGGCCGGCGCCCGGCACGGTGGTGGCGGCGGGAAGCGCGGAGCCGCCGTTCGTCGTTGTCGCGGGCGAGGGGTGCGTGGTCCTCCATGAGGTGCAGCCGGCCTCCGGACGCCGGATGCCCGCGGGCGCGTATCTGCGCGGCCATCCGCTGGCGGCGGGCACCGTCCTTGGGACTGGCCGGCCGCGCGCGTGACCGCGTCCCGGCGCGCGGGACGCCGTGTGCCAGAGGGCGCGCGCGCAAATGGGACCGCGACCCAGTGTGCTAAAATAGGCACGAGACGGGGGTGAGGTAGATGTTCTTCTGGGATCCGACAATGTTCGTCGTCATCCCGGCGGCGCTCCTCGCGTTGTACGCTCAGATGCGCGTTCAATCGGCGTATAGCCGCTACAGCCAGGTGCCCACCGCGAACGGCATGACGGGCGCCGAGGTGGCCACGGAGATTTTGCGTCGCAACGGGTTGTCGAGCGTGCAGGTCGAGCGGATCGACGGGACGCTCTCCGATCACTACGACCCGAGAACGCGCGTGTTACGGCTGTCCACGGGCGTGTACGACGGCGCCTCGGTGGCGTCGGTCGGCGTCGCCGCGCACGAGACGGGGCATGCGCTCCAGCACGCGCAGCACTATGGGCCGCTCGCGCTGCGCTCGGCGATGGTGCCGACGTCCCAGTTTGGGTCGTGGCTCGCGTGGCCGATCTTCATCATGGGCTTCTTCTTCCACTCGGGAGCCTTCATGCAGCTTGGCATCCTGATCTTCAGCGCGGCGGTCGCATTCACGGTCGTGACGCTGCCGGTGGAGTTCAACGCGAGCGCGAGAGCGATGCGGGTGCTCGCCACGGAGGGGATGGTCACCGCCGGCGAGCTCCAGGGCGTGCGGACCGTGCTCAACGCCGCCGCGTTGACCTACGTGGCTGCCGCCGCGATGGCCGTGCTGCAGTTGCTCCGCATGCTGCTGCTCGCCAACATGCGGCGAGAGGACTGATCCGCCGCGAATGCCCCGGTGCGTTCGCCGGCCGCATCACCCACCTCGCGCGAGGTGGCGGCCGAGATCTTGTACCGCGTCGACGCCCAGGGCGCGTGGAGCGGCGTGCTGCTCCGGCGCGCGTTGGAGCGCGCGAGGCTCACCCCGGCCGATCGGGGGCTGGCGACCGAGCTGACGCTCGGGACGCTCCGCCGCCGGGCGGAGGTGGATTGGGCGCTGGGGCGCTACGCGCGGACGCCGCTCGAGTCCCTGCCGCCCAGGATCCGTGCGGTGCTCCGCCTCGGCGCATATCAGCTCTTGTTTCTCCCGCGCATTCCGCCGCACGCCGCCTGCCACGAGGCCGTCGAGCTGGCGCGGCGCGCCGGCCACGCCGGCACGGTGCGTTTCGTGAACGCCGTGCTGCGGCGGGTGGCCGCCAGGCCCGAGCGGGCCCCGGAGGGCGATACGGTGGAGGCGATCGCGTTGCGCCACTCGCACCCGCGCTGGCTCGTCGCGAGGTGGGTCGGGCGCCTCGGTATCGCCGAGGCCCGCGCGCTCTGCGAAGCCAACAACACCGTGCCGCCGGCCACGGTCAGGCTCAACACGCTCCGCGGCGCGCCGGGGACGGTCGCGGCCCGGCTCGCCGACCGCGGCGTGCCCACGGAGCCGTCCCCGTGGCTCGCCGAGGCGCGGCGCATGGGCGCGGCCGGGGGAGCGGACCGTGTGTCCGCGCGGCGGGCGGCGTACGAGGAGGGGTGGTTTTCGCCTCAGGACGAGGCCTCGATGCTGGTCTCCCGGCGTGTCGCGCCGCGCCCGGGGGACGTCGTGATCGACGCCTGCGCGGCGCCCGGCGGCAAGAGCGCCCACCTCGCGGCGTTAATGGAGAATCGCGGCCGCATCGTCGCCTGCGACGTGCACGCCGCGAAACTGGCGGCGGTTGCCCGCCAGTGCGCCCGGCTCGGCGTCACGATCGTGGAGACGCGCGCGCTCGACGCGGCGCGGCTTGGGGAGACCATGGCGGGCGCCGCGGACCGGGTGTTGGTGGACGCGCCCTGTTCCGGACTCGGCGTGCTGCGGCGCCGGCCCGAGATCAAGTGGCGGGTGCGGCCGGAGGATCTCGCCCCCCGCGCGGCGGAACAGCGGCGAATCCTGGCGGGCGCCGCCGCGGCCGTCCGGCCCGGCGGTCTCCTCGTCTACAGCGTGTGCACGCCTGAGCCCGAGGAGGGCGTGGGAGTGGCGCAGGCGTTCGTCGAGGCGCACCCCGAGTTTGTGCCCGCGCCGCCGGAGGGCTGGCCGTTCGACGCGGCGCCCGCGGCGTCCGCGGGCGGGCCGCCGCCAGCGGGCGACGCCGTGATCTGGGACGCCGGGGGCGGGGCGCTCCTGCTCCCCCACCGCACCGGCACGGACGGGTTCTTTGTCGCGGCGTTTCGGAGGGCGGCATGACCGGCTCGGCCGATTCGGATCGCGGGCGCGCCGGCGCGGCCGTGGCCTCGCGCGGCGCCGTGGAGCTCCTCGGGCGCGGCGTCGCGGAACTCGAGGCGCTCGCGGAGTCGCTCGGGGAGCCGCGGTACCGGGGCCGCCAGGTCGCGCGCTGGCTGTACGGGCACGGCGTCGATACGGTGGAGGCGATGACGGATCTGCCCCGCGCGTTTCGCGACCGGCTCCGGGCGGCTTCGCAGATCACGTACCCGCGGCTGCGGCGGGCCCAGGATGCGCCCGACAGCTCGGCGACCAAATACCTCGTCGAGCTCGCCGACGGCCAGCGCGTCGAATGCGTCCTGATGCGGTTCGACGACGGGCGCCTGAGCGCGTGCCTCAGCTCGCAGGCGGGCTGCGCCATGGGCTGCGCGTTCTGCGCCACCGGCCTCGGCGGGTTCTCGCGGAACCTCGGGCCCGGCGAGATCCTCGGCCAGGCGCTCGTGATTCGGGCGCAGGCGGGCGTCCGCATCGGACACGTCGTGTTCATGGGCATGGGCGAACCGCTCGCGAACTACGACGCGGTGCTCCGGGCCGCGCGCCTGCTCGCCTCGCCGCAGGGAGTTGGGATCGGGATGCGACGCCTGACGATCTCCACCGTCGGCCTCGTGCCGCAGATCCACCGGCTCGCCGCGGAGCGCCTGCAGCTGACGCTCGCGGTGTCGCTGCACGCGCCCACCGATGCGCTGAGGGACCGGCTGGTGCCGGCCAATCACCGGTATCCGCTCGCCGACCTGATCCCGGCGTGCCGCGCCTACGCCGCCGCCACGCGCCGGCGGATCACGTTCGAGTACGTGCTGCTGGCCGGCGTCAACGACGGCCCCGCGGAGGCGCGCGCGCTCGCGGCGCTGTTGCGCGGGGTGCACTGCCACCTCAATCTCATCCCCGTCAACCCGGTCGCCGGGATCCCGTTTCGCCGTCCGGAGGTCCCGGTGGTGATGGCGTTCGCCGCGCGGGTGCGCCGGGCCGGGTTCCCGGTGACCGTCCGGATCGAGCGCGGGACCGAGATCCAGGCGGCCTGCGGCCAGCTCCGGCTCGCCGACGGCCAGGGCCGCCCGTCGCGCTGGACGCCGCCGCCGGCCGTCACACCGTGAGCCTGCTCCTGCGCCTCGAACGCCGCCTCGAGGCTCTCGCCGAGGCCGTGTTTTCGACGTGGGGCCGGGACCGCGTGCACCCGGCCGAGATCGCCCGGCGCGTGTTTTGCGCGATGGATGACGGCGCGATGGCCGGGGTCGACGGGGTGATGCTGCCGAACGCGTACCGTGTGTTTTTGCACCCGCGCGATTTCGCACCGTACGCCGCGATCTCGGCGCGGCTCGCGGCCGAACTGGAGTCCTCGCTCGGCGCTCGCGCCGCGGAGCTCGGCGGCCGGTGTCCCGGGCCGCTCCGCGTGACGCTCGATGCGCGCGACGAGATCACGCCCGGCGCCATCTACGTTGAGGCGCGCTTCTCCGCCGGCGGCGACCCGCACCCCGTACGCGGGGCCCCGGCGGAGGAGACGCGCGTGTACCGGCGGCGCCCGGGCGCCGGTCCCGGCCTGCGGCTGCGGGTGCAGGCGGGCCCCCCGGGCACCGCGGGGCGGGAATTCACGGTCGACCGGCCGGCCCTCACCATCGGCCGGCGGCCGGATCAGGACATCGTGATCGAGGACCCCAGCGTGAGCCGGGCGCATGCGCGCATCGAGATCAGCGGGGGACGCCCGTCCGTTGTCGACCTCGGCAGCACGAACGGGACCCTCGTGAACGGACGGCGCGCCGGCGCGGAGCCGCTGCCCCTCCGCCCGGGCGACCGGCTACAGGTGGGCGCCGTGCTCCTCGAGCTCCTCGCGGAGCCGTGACCGAGTCCCTGCTGTCGCTGGTCCTCCGGTACGCCTTTCTCGCCGGGCTCCTCCTCTTTGTAGCGCGCGTCGTCCGTGCCGTGTGGGCGGACCTCGACGTACGCGCCGTGTCCGCGGCGGCGGCCCGCATGGTGTTTGTCGTCGAGCACCCGGAGTCGCTGCGGGGGCGCGAGTTTCTCATCGGCGGAGATGCGACGATCGGCCGCGGTCCGGAGTGCGCGATCATGCTTCCCGATGGCTATGTGTCCCTCCAGCACGCGCGCGTCTGGCTGCGCGCGGGCCGCCTCTGGGTGCAGGACCTTCGCAGCACGAACGGGACACTCCTCAACGGACGGCGCGTGCGGCGGCGCGCGCCGCTGCGCCCCGGCGACCGGCTCCAGATCGGCGACGCCGTGCTCGCGCTGCGCGTGGAGGGCGCGCCGGGCCTCCACGCCCGCACCGCCGGCGCCGCGGGCGGTGCCGGGCCGTGAACGGGCTCGCGGCGGCCGGCGCCGGGTACAGCGAAGCGGGTCGGGTTCGCGAGGTGAATGAGGATCGGATCCTGCTGGCCGATCGCGCGGGGCTGTACGCGGTCGCGGATGGCCTCGGCGGCCACGCCGCCGGCGGCGTGGCGAGCGACCTCGCGGTCGCGACGCTTCGCGCCCACGTACCGGGCCTCATGGCGCGGGATGTCCCCCCGCCCCAGGCGCTCGTCCGCGCGCTGCGCGAGGCCAACCAGACCATCCTCGAACACGCCGCCGCGCCGGAGCGGTCCGGCATGGCGACGACGTGCACGGCGCTCGTGGTCGGGGCGCGCGAGAGCGTCATCGCGCACGTCGGCGACAGCCGCGCGTATCTGATTCGCAACCGCGAGGTGCGCCAGCTCACGGCCGACCACTCGCTCGTGGAGGAGCTCGTCCGCCGGGGCGATCTCGCGCCGGACGACGCGGCGGCGGCCGCGCGCCGGCACGTGCTCACGCGCGCGCTGGGGTTGGACGCGGATGCGCCGATCGACCTCTTGTCGGTGCCGCTCGCCCCCGGCGACGTGGTCGTGCTGACGACGGACGGGTTGCACGGGGCGGTGACGCCGGAGGAAATCGCGGCCGTGGTGCGCGCCACGCCGGACGGCGAGGAAGCCTGCCGGACGCTGGTCCACCTCGCGAACGCACGCGGAGGGCTCGACAACGCATCGGTGGTGATCGTGCGCGTACGCAGGCGGTGGGCCGCGCGGCTCGCCCGCGTGGCGGCGCCCGCCGCGCTCGCCGCGTTGCTCGCCGGCGGCGCCGGCGTGTACCAGTTCGAGCACTCCTATTTTCTCGGCGTCCGGGGCGACCGCGTGGCCCTGATGCGCGGGGTCCCTGCGCGGGTGCTCGGGGTCCCGCTGTTCTCCGTGGTCCGCGCCACCCCGGTCAGCATGGCCGCGGTCGCGCCGGCGTACCGCGGCCGGCTGCGTCAGGGGATCCGCGTGCGGACCCCCGAGGACGCCGACGCGCTGCTCGCGGATCTGGTGCACCGGCCGTGAACGCGCTCTGGCGCGCTGGGGTCGCCGGCCGCAGGACGCGCGAGCGCGGGTTGCTCGCCGGGGCCGCCGCGCTCGGGGTGATCGGGCTCTCGGCCGTCCACACGACCCTGTATCCCGCGGACCCGTGGCGGCCCGTCGTGATCGGCGGCGTCGCGCTCCTCGGCTTTCTCGTCGTGCATGGCGCGCTGTGCGTGTCCCGGAGCGCGGCGGACGAGCTCATGCTCCCTGTCGCCGCGGGGTTGTCCGCGATCGGGCTCGTGATGATCTACCGGTTGCGGCCGGAGTATCTCATCCGCCAGGCCGCGTGGGTCGCGCTCGGGCTCGCCGCCCTCGTGCTCATCCTGGGAGCGGTGCGTGATCTTCGCGGCGTGCGGCGATACGCGTACGTGTGCGCCGCGGCCGGCCTGGCGCTGCTGGCCGCCACGGTCGTCTTCGGCGTCGAGCGCAACGGGGCGCGGCAGTGGCTGCTCCTCGGCGGCGTGGCGGTCGAGCCCGGGGAGCTCGTGAAGCTGCTCCTCGTCGTCTTCTTCGCGGCGGTGCTCACCGAGCAGCGCGCAGCGCTCACGCTCCCGGGGCGGCGGCGCCGGCGCGCCGAGCTCGGCCGGCTCGGCCCGATGCTCCTGTGCTGCCTCGGCGCCTTGTTGCTCCTCGTCTTCCAGCGCGACCTCGGTCTGGCGATGTTGTATTACGGCGTGTTCATCGCGATGCTCTACGTCGCCACCGGCCGCATGGACTACGTCGCCGCGGGTCTGGTCGCGTTCGCGGCCGGCGCGGCGCTCTGTTACCATTGGTTCGGCCACGTCCGCGTCCGCGTGGACGTCTGGGCCGACCCCTGGGCGCACGCGTCCGGGGCCGGCTATCAGATCCTCCAAGGTCTGTACGCGCTCGCGACGGGCGGCGTCCTCGGGACCGGGCTCGGCGCGGGCCATCCGATGTTGATGCCCGCGTCGTACACCGACATGGTCTTTCCCGCCATCGGCGAGGAACTCGGCGCGGCGGGGACGTTTTCGGTGGTCGCGCTGTACCTGATCCTCGTGGGGCGCATGTTCCGTGCGGCCGTGCGGGCCGGCGGCGCGTTCGAGGCGCTCGTCGCGGTCGGCGTCGCCACCGCGCTCGGCCTGCAGGCGTTCATCATCCTCGGGGGAAGCACGAGGCTGATCCCGCTGACGGGGATTCCGGCCCCGTTTCTTACGTACGGCGGAAGCGCCGCGGTGGCCAACTTCGCGGCGTTGGCCGTGCTGCTCGGCGTGAGCGCGCGAGCCAGCGGGCGGCAGCGGCAGATGGAGGCGCTGCGTGGCGCGGCGGACCGCTAACGTCGGCCGCCTGATCGCGGGCCTGCTGGTGCTGCTGCTGGCGTACCTGGCCGGCGTGCAGGTCGTGTGGGGCCCGCACCTCGCGGGGTCGCCGCAGAACCCGCGCCTGGCGATCGCGGCTGAGGAGACGCGCTGGGGCCGGATCCTGGATCGCCGCCTCACGGTGCTCGCGGATTCCACGGTCCAGGGCGGCCGCCAGGTCCGCCGCTACGCCGATGGGCCCCTGTACGCCCACCTCCTGGGCTATCGCAGCGCCCGGTACGGCCTCGCGTCGCTCGAACTGCGCTACGATCCCGAGTTGCTCGGGATGCCGGCGGCCGCGCCCTGGGAGGCGTCGCTGGGCCTCTTCGGGCGCACGGCGCGCGGGGACGATCTCGTGCTCACCATCGACGCCGCCGTGCAACAGGCGGCGGCAGCGGCGCTCGGCGGTCACCGCGGCGCCGTGGTCGCGCTGGATCCGCGGACCGGCGCGGTGCTCGCGCTGGCGAGCCGGCCGGCGTTCGACCCCGCGGCGGTCGACGCCCGCTGGCCCGTGCTCTCGCGCGATCCGGCCGCGCCGCTGCTCGACCGCGCCACGGCGGGGCAGTACCCGCCCGGGTCCTCGTTCAAGCCAGTCGTGCTGGCCGCGTCCCTCGGTGCGGGCCGCGCCACGCAGCGCACCACGCTGGATTGCGCGGCATCGGTCTCGGTGGACGGTCTCGTGATCACGAACTTCGAGCACGAAGCGTACGGCATGATGAGCGTGCCGCGCGCGTTTGCGACGTCGTGCAACGTGGCGTTCGTCCATCTGGGGCTCGCCACCGTCGCCGGTCCGATCATCCGCACGGCCCGGACGCTCGGGCTCGGGCAGGCTCCCCGCTTCGATCTGCCGGCCGCTCCCGGCTACCTGCCCGACCCCCGGTCGCTCGGCCGCCGCGGCCTGGCGGAGCTCTCCTTTGGGCAGGGCAGCCTGCTCGTCACCCCGCTGCAGATGGCCGTGGTCGCCGCCACGATCGCCAACGGGGGCGTGGCGATGCGTCCCTTTGTGCTCCGTCAGGTGCGCGCGCCCGACGGACGCGTGCTGGCGGCGTACGCCGAGCGCGGCGGGCGCGATGCGCTGCCGGCGGGCATCGCTGCCCAGGTCGCCGCGGACATGGTGGAAGCCGTCCGCGACGGGACCGGCGCGGCGGCGCAACTGCCCGACGTGGCAGTGGCCGGCAAGACGGGCACCGCGGACAACCCCCACGGCGCACCGGATGCGTGGTTTATCGCGTTCGCCCCCGCGGATCATCCGACGGTGGCGCTCGCGGTGTTGCTCGAAAACGCCGGCGTCGGGGGCCAGGTGGCGGCGCCGGCGGCGCGGCAGGTGCTCGCGGCGGCGCTGCGGGCGCAGGCGGCGCGCGGGGGCCGTCCGTGATCGGCCGCGTGATCGCCGGCCGGTACGAGGTGCAGGCGCTGATCAGCGAGGGCGGCATGGCCCGCGTCTACCGGGGGCGCGGCCGCCAGGACGGCCGGGCCGTGGCGATCAAGGTGCTGCGCGAGCAGTACGCGCACAACGCGGAGTTCGTGGCACGGTTCGAGCGCGAGGCGCAGGCCGTCGCCCGCCTCTCGCACCCGCACATGGTGCAGGTCTACGACCACGGCCGCGACGGGGACGTGCACTACATCGTGATGGAATTCGTCCAGGGGGACGACCTCAAGACGCAGCTCCGGCGCGCCGGCCCGCTCCCCGAGGAGCGCGCGCGCTCGATCGCGGCGCAGGTCTGCGACGTGCTGGAGTACGCCCACGGCGAGGGCATCGTCCATCGCGACATCAAGCCGCAAAACATCCTGATCACGCCCGCCGGCGACGTCAAGGTGACCGATTTCGGCATCGCACGCGCGCTGGCGTCGACGACCATCACGGAGACCGGCACGGTGCTCGGGTCCGTGCAGTACCTGTCGCCGGAGCAGGCGCGGGGGCTCGGCGTGGGGCGCCGCTCCGATCTCTACTCCCTCGGCGTCGTGTTGTACGAGATGGTGACGGGCACCCTGCCGTTCGACGGCGACACCCCGATCGCGATCGCGCTCAAGCACATGCATGCGCGGCCGCCGGTGCCGCGCCGCGACGGCGTCCGTCTCTCCGAGGCGGTGGAAGGCATCATCCTCCACGCGCTCGCCAAGGCGCCGGAACAGCGCTACGCGTCGGCCGCGGAGATGCGCGCGGACCTGCTCGGCAACGCGGCGCACTGGCGCGAGCCCCGGGCGGACGTCGAGCCGACGTCGGTGGTCTCGCGCCGCGCCACCGGCCGTACGCTCGCGCACCGCCGGTCCGGCGCGCCGTTTGTGATCGCCGGCGCCATCCTGCTCGCGGTGTTCGGCGGCCTCGCGGCGGGATGGCAGGCGCTCAATGCCTACCTCAACGTCCCCGAGGTCGCCGCGCCCGATCTGGTGGGGCACACGCTCCAGGAGGCCGAGGACGCGGCTCGGGCGGCGCATCTGGGGGTCCAGGTGACGCAGCAGGCGCACAGCGCGACCGTTCCGGCCGGGGTCGTCATCAGCCAGGATCCTCCGTCCGGCACGACCGTCAAGGTCAACCGGGTGCTCGCGCTGACCACGAGCCTCGGGCCGGAGATGGTGTCGGTTCCGGACGTCAGGCGGCGCTCCGTGGAGGAGGCGCGCTTCGCCATGGAGCAGGCGCTGCTCGGCGTGGGCGAACTCCGCGAGGCGTACGATCAGACCGTGCCGTCCGGGTTCATCCTTGCGCAGGACCCGGCGCCGGGAGCCTCCGTCGCGCGCGGCACCGCGGTCAACCTGACGATCAGCAAGGGGCAGGAGACGTTCGTCCTCCCGGACCTGGTGGGGCGATCGCTCGACGACGCGCGCCGCATGCTTCAGGACCTTGGCGTGACGCTGCGCAACGTCACGCAGGTGCCGCGCGACGACCTCCCCCCGGGACAGGTGGTCGCGATGCTCCCGGCCGCCGGCACGCAGATCCGGCACGGCGACGCGGTGGCGGTGACGATTTCGGCGCGGCCCAGCGCCGCCGGCGGCGAGGAGCCGCCCCCGCAGCCGATCGTGACCGGCACGCCGCCCGCGGCGCCCGCGTCGTCCGGTCCCGCCTCGCCGGCGGACCGCCGCGTGGCCCGCATCCGCCTCGTGGTGCCGGAAGGGCCCGCCCGGCAAACCGTGCGCATCGTGGTCATCGACCAGCAGGGCGTCCACGTCGCGTTCGAGGGGAACCTCGCGCCCGGCGAGAACCTCGACAAGCAGGTGGCCGGCATCGGGTACACGGTCGTCCAGGTCTACATCGAGGGCCGGCTGATTCAGGAAATCCGTCCTTGAGCCTCCACGGGTGGGTCCGCGCATGACGGTCAAGCTCGCCACGTCGATTCTCGCGGCCGATTTCAGCCGGCTGGGCGAGGAGGTGCGCGCGGTCGAGCAGGCCGGCGCCGATTGGATCCACGTCGACGTCATGGACGGCCGCTTCACGCCGGACATCACCATGGGGCCGCTTGCCGTCCGGGCCGTCCGCGGCGCGACCCGCTTGCCGGTGGACGTGCACCTCATGATCGTCGAGCCCGAGCGTCACCTCGACGCGTTCGCGCGCGCGGGCGCGACGCATCTCGCCGTGCACGTCGAGGCGTGCCCGCGGCTGCACCTGGCGCTGCAGCGGATCGCCGCGCTCGGCATGCGTCCGTCCGTGGCCCTCAGCCCGGCCACGCCGCCCGGGCAGGTCGAGTACGTGCTGCCGATCGTCGGCACCGTGCTCGTGATGACGGTGGAGCCGGGCGCCGGCGGGCAACCGTTCATTCCCGAGATGCTGCGCAAGATTCGCGCGCTGGCGGAGCGGCGGGCCGCCCTGGGACTCACCTTCGACATCGCGGTGGACGGCGGCATCGGGCCCGACAACGCCGCGACGGCCGTGGCGTCGGGTGCGACCGTGCTGGTCGCGGGCACCGCGGTGTTTGGCGCCGGCGACGGCGCGGCGGCGGCCGTCGCGCGGCTGCGCGCCGCTGCGGGGCAGGCGGCCCCGCGGTGACGCCCGTCCCGGCGGCGGAGCGCGATCCGGCCGCACCCGCGGCGCCGGCCGTGGTCATCACCGATCCGGCGTACCTGACCCACGCCACCGGTCCGCATCACCCCGAGCGGCCCGACCGCCTGCGGGCGATCGAAGCGGTCCTGCGCCGGTCGGGATTGTGGGAACGCGTCCCGCGACGCGCGCCGGAGCCGGCCGACGACGAGTATCTCCGCGGCATCCACACACGCGCCCACATCGCGCGCGTCCGCGAGATGGCGGCCTCCGGGGGCGGCGCGCTCGATGCGGACACCCCGGTGTCCGCGGTCTCCTACGACGTGGCGCGCCTTGCGGCCGGCGGCGCGCGAACGGCCGTGGACGCCGTGGTGCGCGGCGAGGCGGGCGCGGCGATGGCGCTCGTGCGCCCGCCCGGTCATCACGCGGAGCCGGGGCGGGGGATGGGGTTTTGCCTCTTCAACAACGTCGCGCTCGCGGCGCGCCACGCGCGCGACGTGCATGGGATCGCCACGATCCTGATTCTCGATTGGGACGTGCACCACGGCAACGGCACGCAGGAGGCGTTCTACCGCGATCCCGCCGTCGTCGTGTGCTCGATCCACCAGGAGCACTGGTATCCGGGTACGGGCGCCATGGATGAGATCGGCGCCGGACCGGGAGAGGGCGCCACCGTCAACATTCCGCTCCCCGCGGGCGTCGGCGACGGCGGGTACGCGCACATCTGGGAAGAGGTCGTCGTGCCGCTCGTGCGCGCGACCGCCCCGGGGCTGGTGCTCGTCTCCGCCGGGTACGACGCGCACCACGCGGACCCGCTCGCCGGCATGCGCGTCACCGCGCGTGGCTTCGGCCGGCTGGCCCGCCTGCTCCGCGACGCGGTGGG
The DNA here is from genome assembly GCA_021324255.1 of Bacillota bacterium. Taxonomy (GTDB): domain Bacteria; phylum Sysuimicrobiota; class Sysuimicrobiia; order Sysuimicrobiales; family Segetimicrobiaceae; genus JAJPIA01. The sequence goes on along the minus strand of JAJPJL010000018.1, from coordinate 989 downwards.
AACGACGCCGGTCGCGGCCGTGCTCGAAGGCGGGTACGACCTCCCGGGCCTCGCGTACTCGGTGGCGGCGACGCTCGAGGCGCTGAGCGGGATCCCCGCGGAGGCGGGCGAGCCCGCCTCCGCGATCGAGGAAGCCCCGTTTGCGGTCGCCGCGGCGCGCGCGCGCGAGGTTCGCCGCCGGGCGGGCGCCTACTGGAGGTTGTAGCCGCCCGACTTCCGCGGCGCGTGGTGTGGCCGGCGCGCGGCGCGGTAGGGGCCGCCGTGACGGCTCACGAATTGCGTCCCTACGTCTGGTCACCGGAGGCACGTGACCCATGGCCACGACCGGAAGCACCGGATCCGTGGACCTCGGCGCGCTCGCGGCCGCTCAGGCCGAGTGGGAATCGACCGACGTGCGCCCGGCCGCCGAACGGCGGGAGCAGTTTGAGACGCTGTCCGGCCTGCCGGTGAAGCGCCTCTACGGGCCGGCGGACGTCGCCGGCGTCGACTATCTCGAGGATCTCGGCTTTCCGGGGCGCTATCCGTACACGCGCGGCCCGTATCCGACGATGTACCGGGGGCGGCCGTGGACGATGCGGCAGATCGCCGGGTACGGCACGGGCCGGGACACCAACGGCCGCCTCAAGTACCTGATCGCGCAGGGACAGACGGGGATCTCCGTCGACTTCGACATGCCGACGCTGATGGGGTACGACTCGGACGACCCGCGCGCCCGCGGCGAGGTTGGACGCGAGGGCGTCGCCGTCGACACGATCGACGATCTCGCCGACATCCTCGACGGCATCGACATCGGCACCATCAGCGTGTCGATGACCATCAATCCCACCGCGTGGATCCTCTTCGCCATGTACGTCGCGCTCGCCGACGCGCAGGGCGCGCCGCGGGCGTCGCTCTCGGGCACGGTGCAGGCGGATATCCTCAAGGAGTACATCGCCCAGAAGGAGTGGATCTACCCGATCCCGGCCGCGATGCGGCTCGTCCGCGACCTC
>JAJPJL010000057.1 GCA_021324255.1 Bacillota bacterium | reverse complement strand
CCCCCCCGCACCGATGTTCGTAAAGCCGAAATCTTCACATGTGCCGGAAACTGCCGCTCTTGATTCATCCCAGTCGGGCCGACACCGCCCATTCCGAAATTCCTGCGACCGCCGGGGTGCCGCCCGCGCTGCCTCTTGCGCTGGGTTATAATAGGAATGCAGGAATAACGGCTCAGAACCGATGGGATTTCGGTAGAACACGAGCGCAAATACCGACGTTTCGCCTCTCTCGGGGCGCCCGCCGGCCGAGAGGTGAGCTTCATGTCCAAACGCACGATGCTGCCCGTCCTTGGCGCCGCCGGCGTCATCGCCGGCTTGGTCCTGCCGGTCCTGCCCTCCGCCGCGGCGCCGGTGCAACCGCGGCCGATCGTGTGTCTCGATGCCAGGCCCCCAGCGCTCGCGCCGGCGGCGCGGGTGAGCGGCAATGCGGCCGAGGTCGGCACCATCCGCAGCACGATCGGAAGCGGCACGCCGACCACCACGGTGCCGAACGTTATGCTCGTCACGCCGCAGCCGCACACGGGCGCGCTCGTCGTGCCGACCACGACGACGGCGCCGTCCCTCCCGGGCGTCACGCTTTACGCGCCGGAGGTGCTGATCCCCAACCGGACCGCGGCCGGCCAAAATCGCTCGCTGACCGCGGCCGACCTGATCGACAGCACGACGACCACGTCGAGCGTATCCTGCTATTGAGCGGCGGACGGACCGGACAGCGATCCCACGCGCACCTGCCGGCCGCGGTCGTAAGGCACAGGGCAGACGCGGCCGGGGCGCATCCGCCCTGTGTGATTGCCGTTAGGCTGCCGCGAGGCCGTAGAGCTCGCCAAACTTCGCCTTGAGGTAAGCGAGATACGGCTCCGGGCTGAGCGGGCCGCCTGTCGCGCGCACGAGCAGGTCCTGGGGTGAATACTTGCGGCCGTGCTCGTGGACGTGCTCGCGGAGCCACGCGAGCAGCGTGCCAAACTCCCCTCGCCGGATCTGGTCTTCGAGGTCGGGATGGCGCCGCCGGGCGGCCTCGAACAGCTGCACCGACGCGACGTTGCCCAGCGTGTACGACGGAAAGTAGCCGATGAGCCCCGCGGCCCAGTGGGTATCCTGGAGCACGCCGTCGGTGTCCGTGGACGGCGTCACGCCGAGGTACGACGCCATCCTGGCGTTCCACGCCTCCGGAAGCTCGGCGGGCCGTAGCGCGCCGGTCAGGACGGCCTGCTCCAGCTCGAACCGCAGGATGATGTGCAGGTTGTATGTGATCTCGTCCGCGTGGATCCGGATGAGGCTCGGCTGTACGCGGTTGATCGCGCGGTACCAGGCGTCGGCGTCGGCGCCCTCGAGCTGCGCGGGAAACGCCCGGCGGAGCGCCGGGTAGGCGTACTCCCAAAACGCGCGGCTGCGCCCGACCAGGTTCTCCCACAGCCTGGACTGCGATTCGTGGACGCCGTAGCTTGCCCCGTCACCGAGCGGCGTCCGCTCGAGCGCCTGCGCGATCCCCTGGTTGTACATCGCGTGGCCCGCCTCGTGAAAGATGCCGAAGACCGCGCCCAACCCCGAGCGTCCAAACCGCGTCGTGATCCGAACGTCGTCCCGGCCGAATCCCGTGGAGAACGGATGCGCGGAGGTGTCGAGGCGGCCGCGGTTCAGGTCGTACCCGAACGCCTGGGCCATCGCCATCCCGAATGCGCGCTGCGGCGCCTCCTCGTATTCGCGCTCGAGCATATCCGTGCGGGGCGCCGGGCGGGCGGCAATGGCACGCACCAACGGCACCGTGACCTCCACGAGCCGGTCGAACAGAGCGCGAACCTCCCGGGACGTCATCTCCGGCTCGTAGGCGTCCATGAGCGCGTCGTACGGGTGCTCGCGGTATCCGAGGTAGTCGGCTTCGCGGCGCTTGAGCTCGAAGATCCGCTCCAGGTGCGGGAGAAAGAGCGCGAAGTCGTTGCGGGCCCGCGCCTCCTCCCAGACGTGCGTCCCGATCGACGCGGCGCGGTGCAGCTCCGCCACGAATTCCGCCGGGAGCTTGCTCGCTTTGGTGTAGTCGCGTCTCGTGACGCGGAGAAGCGCCGCGTCGTCCGAGCGCGGATCGAGCGCGCCTCCCCGCGCCTCGGCCGCGTCGAGCAGAGCGCCCGTTCGCGCCGACGTGAACCGTTCGTGCGCGATGCGGCCGAGCGTCGCCAGCTGGAGCGCCCGCCCCTCCGCCCCCCCGGGCGGCATGTACGTGTGTTGGTCCCAGTCCAGCACCGCGGCCGCCGATTCGAGATCCGCGATCACCGCCAGGTGCGTCTTGAGTTCCTCGAGCGCTTCGCGGACGGGTTCCGGGCTCACGCTTGGGACGCTCCTCTCTCGGCCCCCGGCCCCGCCGCGCGGGGGCGGTCGCCGGCCGGCGGATGTGGCACGCCGGCGCCGGTCAGAGCAGCCGCTCCTGCGTGCCGCGGGACGGCCGGCGGTCCGGGGCCCGCCGGCGTGCGCGCGCGGGCCGGTCCCGCGCCGGCCAGGGATACGATACCGCGGCGCCCTCCACCTTTGCCCACGGCGTCACCTCGTGAGGCCGGGAGGATCCGCCGCCCATGATGTGCACCACCGTATCCCGCCGGGCCGTGAGCGCGTCGGCGATCAACGACCGGTGGCATCGCCACGGCACGGCCTCGGCGCACATGAGCGCGACCGGGCCTTCGGTCCGCGCGAGACGCCGCAACTCCCGCACCGCCTGCGCGAACTCCGGCGTCCCCATGTAATCGGCGAACCCGCGAAACCCGGCGTTGCGCCACGCCGTGTTGGATGAATCGGGCCGCGGCCGCCGGAGCCCGCCGAGCGCTGGACAATGCCGGTAGCGGATACCGCGGCGCGGCAGAACGCGGCTGAGATGCTCGCGGTTGAACTGCGGCACGTGGCGCGATCGGGGCACCGTCCGCACGTCGACCAGCGTGCGCACGCCGAACCCGCGCAGCGCGCCGACCAGGTCATCCAGCGCTCGCGTCGAGTGCCCAATCGTGTAGAAGCGCATCGCGGATACGCGCCGGGAACGTCCGCAGGAGCGTTCGCCGGCGTCGCCCGGCCGGTCCTGCCGGCGGGCGCCCCGGGCGCCCCCGCGGGTCGGGCCGCGCATCCGCGGACGGATGCTATACTAAGAGGCGCCGTGGAGCTCGCCGACGTCCGCCGCCGCATCGAGGACCGGGACGCGCTCGCGAGCATCCTGCGCGATGCCCTCGAGCCGTCCCGCGTCTTCAGCCACCCCGCCGACCTCCTCGCCTACGAGTACGATGGTTCGGCGCTCGCGTCGCTGCCGGATCTTGTCGTGCTCCCGACGTCCGCTGAGGAGGTGGCCGCGGTCGTCCGCATCGCCTCGAGGTTCGACGTGCCGCTCGTGGCACGCGGCAGCGGGACGGGGCTCTCCGGCGGAGCGATCACGCCGATCGGCGGGATCGTCGTCTCGATGAGCAAGATGAACCGGATCTTGTCGATCGATCTCGACAACCGCTGTGCGGTGGTGGAGCCCGGCGTGATCAACCTGGACGTGACGCGCGCCGTCGAGCGCCAGGGGTACTTCTATGCGCCCGACCCGAGCAGCCAGTCGGCGTGCAGCATCGGCGGCAACGTGGCCAACAACAGCGGCGGCGTCCACACGCTCGCCTTCGGCGTCACGACCAACCACGT
>JAJPJL010000079.1 GCA_021324255.1 Bacillota bacterium | reverse complement strand
GACGTGGCCCCACCGGTCGTGCGCATCGCGGATGGCGAGCAGCGTGTCCACGCGCTCTTCCGGCGTCTCGCCGATGCCGAGGAGCAGACCGGTGGTGAAGGCCACGCGCAGCCGGCCGGCCGTCTCGAGCGTGTGGAGCCGGGCGCGGGGGTGCTTGCTGGGCGCGTGCTCGTGCGGCCCGCCGGGCCCGCACAACCGCTCGCTCGTGGTCTCGAGCATGAGCCCCATCGACGCGCTGACGTCCTTCAGGGACGCCATCTCGGCCTCGCTCAGGGTTCCCGGATTCACATGCGGCCACAGGGCCGTCTCGGCCAGCACGAGCGCGGCCATGTCGCGCAGGTAGGCGAGCGTGCTGCGATATCCTCGGCGTGTCAGCCACGCACGCGCCTCCGGGAACCGCTGCTCGGGGCGCTCGCCCAAGGTGAACAGCGCCTCCGTGCATCCGAGCCGCTCGCCCTTCCGGGCGACGTCCAGCACCTGGTCGGGCGTCATGTACAGCGCGGGGTCGGAACCGGGCGTGGTCCTGAACGTGCAATACCCGCACGCGTCACGGCACAACCGGGTCAGGGGGATGAAGACCTTTGGGGAGAAGCTGACCGTTCGGCCCCGGCCGCGGTCGCGGATCGCGCACGCGGCGGCACGCACGGCCCCCATGTCCCGCGGGCTGCACCCGATGAGCCGCACCCCATCGTCGCGCCGCAGGATCTCGCCCGCGAGGGCTCGCTCGAGGATCGCCGCGATCTCCGGCGAGGGAGGCGCACATGCGCCGTCGGCGCGCTCCGCGGCCCGAGAGAGGTCCGGCATGGGGATGGGGTGGTCTCGCTCCATACGACGCCCGCCAATGCGCCTACATGGCGAGCAGGGCGAAATCCTGCACCCCAACAGACCTCCCGCGCCCGGATCGCGCACAGTTGCTATAATGGCGAGGTGGGAGTGGCACGCGCCATCCCCGCCACCTGCGACATGTGCCGTGCAGCGCGTCGCGAGTGGCCGCGTGCGCTCCCGAGAAAGGCAGCCCGAGAGCCAGCTCGTTCACCATAGCGTGCGTCTCCACGTGTCCGAGCGGCGGCCGCGCGGGCGCGTCCTGGTGCTCCCAGGGATGCCGGTGGGGAGGTGCAGAGCCGTGTCCCAGCCCGTCTTGTATCGTGATGAGGTCTTGCTCGTCGAACCGCACGGGCTCGAACGCATCCCGGACGCCGAGCGCCACGGCACGCTCGCGGGGCAATTCAATGTCTGGTTTGCCGCGAACATGCACCTGACCACGCTCGTGCTCGGCGCGCTCGGTGTCACGCTCGGGCTGGGGTTTTGGGGCGCCGCCGTGAGCTGCGCGCTCGGGAACCTGTTCGGCGCGCTCGGCAACTCGCTGTGCGCCGCGATGGGACCGCGGCTCGGCATGCCGCAGCTGCCGATGAGCCGATCGGCCTTTGGCTACCGCGGCAACTACGTGCCGGCGTTCCTGGCATGGCTCGGATACATCGGCTGGGTCACGGTCGACAACACCCTCGGGTCCCAGACGAGTCAGCAGCTCTTCGGCACGCCGTACGTGCCGACCGCCCTGATTCTCGGCATCGCCACCATCGTGATCACGATCTACGGGTACAACTTTGTGCACGCGTGGGAGCGCTGGCTGACGTGGGGAAGCCTCGTGGTGTTCGCGCTGCTGACGGTGCTCGCCCTGCGCCACGGGGCGGGACCGGCCGCGGCGCCGGCCAAGAGCGGCGGCCCGTTCTGGTTGGCATTTCTGCTGGAGTTCACGATCATGTTCTCGTACACGGTCAGCTGGGCGCCGTACGCGGCGGACTATGCGCGGTACCTTCCGAGCCGCACGCCGATCGCGCGGCCGTTCTGGTATTCGTTCTGGGGGATGTTTCTCTCCACCACGTGGACAAACGTGCTGGGGGCCCTGCTCGGCACGCTGGCCGTCGCCGGCGGGGTGATTCCGTCCATGCGGACGGTCGCCGGCGCGGCCGCGCCCGCGATCTATGCGATCCTGGTGCTGGGGTCCATCAGTTCCAATACCCTGAACATGTACAGCGGCGGCATGGGCGGCCTGACGTGGGGACTCCCCCTCCGCCGCACGGGGGCGACCCTCGTCGTCGGCGCGATCGGCGTCCTGCTGTCGATCGCGTTCGGAGGGCCGCAATTCATCAAATTCTTTCAGGGATTCCTGTTCATGCTCGTCTACTGGGTGACGCCCTGGATCGCGATCATCGCGATCGATTTCTACGTGTTCCATCGCCGGGGCCTGCAGTACCCTGACCCCGCGGAGTTCTACCGCCCGGACGGCGTGTTCGGCGCGGTCCGCTGGATCGGCCTTGCCGCCTTCGCGATCGGCGTGGCCGCCTCGGTGCCCTTCATGGCGACGGATTGGTACACCGGCCCGATCGGCAAGGCGCTCGGCGGGGCCGACTTCAGCTATCTCGTCAGCTTCGTGGTGACAGGCGCCGTGTATCTCGCCGCCGGCCGCCCCCAGCGCTCGCTCGCGGCGGCGCCCGCGCGGGGGGACTGAAATGCGCCCCGCGGCCCACCGCGCGCGGCACGGCCTCGCGGAGACCCGGCGCGCACGATATGATAGCGGGTGCGCCACCACGCCGGGCATGGGGTGAGGCATGCGAGCCGTTCGCGCACTCCTCGTTGTCGCGGCATTGAGCGGAACCGCCCTGGCCGGGCTCACGGCCCCGGCGAGCCCGGGGACGCCGACGGCGTCCACGCCGGCGGGCGCGTACTATCAACGCGCCGTGCTCGTGCTCACCTACCACGACGTCGCTCCGGTCGTCCCGCGCGGGACGGATACGGTATCCCCGTCGGAGTTCGCAGGCGAGATGGACCGGCTGGTGCGCGACGGCTTCCACTTTGTCTCGGTGCCACAGCTGGAGCGCTTTCTCTCGGCGAACGCGCCGGTGCCGCCCAACGCGGTGTGCGTCGTCTTCGACAACGGGTACGAGGGCATCCACCGGTACGCGCTCCCGGTGCTCCAGCGGCATCGCATCCCCGCCGCGGTGTTTTTGATCGTGAGCTACGTCGGCCGCCTCTGGAACGACCTCACGTGGGGCGAGATCCGCGGCATGGCGCAGACCGGGCTCGTGCGCTTCTACACGGAGACATACGATCTCCACCGCGGGATCGCGATCGGGCCGGGCGCGAGTACGGCGGCGACCGTCGGCCGCGGCATCGACGCGCACGGGCGGCCGGAATCGGAGGCCGCCTACAAGGCGCGCGTGCTGACCGATCTCGCGAAGGCGCGCGCGATCGTGGAGCGCGAAACGGGGCAGCCCGTCGACGCCCTCGTCTACCCCTACGGTCAATACACGCCGGCGTTGATCGCGGTGGCGCATCAGGCCGGCTACCGCTACATGTTCACGACGCTGGGCTGGGCGATTCTGCCGCACGCCGACCCGGCGCGGCTGCCGCGTTTGGACATCGGGGTCTGGGATCAGACGCCGTCGAGCGCCGAGGGGGCGATCCTGACCGTGGCCGCCCAGGCCCAGCGCACCCCCTACACGCCGCCGGAGAGCTACACGCGTGTCTGGCGCTGAGCCCCGCGGGGCGGCGCGCGCCTACTGGCCCAGGTAGGCGCGCCGCACCTCGGGGTTGGCCTGCAGGTCGGCGGCCGGTCCCTGGAGGACAACGGCGCCGGTCTCGAGCACGTAGCCGCGCTGCGCGGTCTCGAGCGCCATCACCGCGTTTTGCTCAACGAGCAGGATCGTGGTGCCCTCGCGGTTGATGCGCCGCACGGCCTCGAAGATCTGCTCCACCAGCACGGGGGCCAGCCCCATGGACGGCTCATCGAGCAGGAGAATGCGCGGGCGCGCCATCAGCGCGCGCGCGATCGCGAGCATCTGCTGCTCGCCCCCGGAGAGCGTGCCGGCCAGCTGCCCGGCCCGTTCCTGGAGGCGCGGGAACAGCGCAAACGCGCGGGCGATGCCCTCGCGGATGGCATGCGACGACCGCTGGGTGAACGCCCCCAACTGCAGATTTTCCAGCACCGATAGCCTGCCGAAGATCCGGCGGCCTTCGGGCACCTGGACGACGCCGCGCGCCACGATGCCGTGGGGCGGGACGAGGGTCAGATCCTCGCCGTCGAGACGGACGGCGCCCCGGCGGGGCCGCAGCAGCCCGCTGATCGTGTTGAGCGTCGTGCTCTTCCCGGCGCCGTTCGCCCCGATCAAGGTGACGATCTCGCCGTCGTGCACCTCCAGGGACACCCCGCGCAGCGCCTGAATCGCGCCGTACGAGACCTGCAGGCCGTCGAGTTCAAGAAGCGCCATGGACGTGATCGGGCGCAACCCCGGCTTCGGCGCGACGCGCGCCCAGGTACGCTTCGATGACGCGAGGATCGCGCTGGATGTCCCCGGGGGCGCCTTCGGCGATCGTGACGCCGTGGTCCAGCACCGTGACGCGGTCCGAGATGCCCATGACGACCCGCATCTGGTGCTCGATCAGGACGATCGTGATCCCGAGCTCGTCGCGCAGGCGGCGGATGAAGGCCATCGTATCCAGGGCCTCCCGCGGGCTCATCCCCGCGGCGGGCTCATCGAGCAACAACAGGGCCGGCCGCGACGCGAGCGCGCGCGCGATTTCCAACCGGCGCTGCGCCCCGTACGGCAGGTGCTTCGCCAGCCGCTCGCGGTGATCGTCGAGCCCCACGAACCGCAGGAGCCGGCGCGCCTCCTCGAGGACACGCGCCTCCTCGAGGCGCGCGGCGCGCGTGTTGAGGATGGTCCCCAGCCACGTCGCCGTGACATGGATGTGGTGGCCCACCCGGACGTTGTCGAGCACCGTCATGTTGGCAAAGAGCCGGATGTTCTGATAGGTGCGCGCGATGCCGCGCCGGGCGATCTCGTCGGGCGAGAGGCCGTCGATCCGCTCCGCGCGGAAACGCACGTGCCCCTCATCGGGTCGGTAGAAGCCGGTCAGGCAGTTGAACACGGTCGTCTTGCCGGCGCCGTTGGGCCCGATGACGCTGTGGATCGTCCGCTCGGGCACCGCGAGCGTGAGGTCGGAAACGGCGACCAGGCCGCCGAACCGTTTCGTGAGATGATCCAGCGCGAGGATGCTCATGGGCCGCGGCTACGCCTCGGCCGACCCGGCCCCGGACACCGCGAGCGCGGACGCTGGCCCGCCGGCCGGCGCGTCCTCGACGGCGTGCAGCTCGCGCCGCTGCGCCGCGGCCGGCAGCAGCCCTTCGGGCCGGACCAGCATCATCACGACCAGCACGATGCCGTAAACCAGGAACCGGTAATCGCCGAACTCTCTGAGCAGTTCGGGCAGCCCCACGAGCACCAGGGCGCCGACCACCACGCCCCACAGGCTCCCCAGCCCGCCGAGGATGATGAGCACCAGCACGTTGATCGAGATCAGCAGCGAAAAGCTCTGCGGGAACACCGAGCCGACGAGCACGGCGAAGATGGCGCCGCCCACGCCTCCCATCGCGCCGCCGAGGCCGTAGGCGAGGAGCTTGGTCGTGACCAGGCCGATGCCGATGGCCTCCGCCACGTCTTCGTCCTCGCGGATGGCCATCCAGGCGCGGCCCAGGGGCGAGTCCTGCAGCCGCCACGCCACGTAGGCGATGAATCCCGACGCGAGTAACGTCAAATAGTACAATTCGCGGGGACCGGACAGCTCCCACCCGCCGATGCGCGGCTTCGGGATCAACACGATGCCAAACGAGCCCCCGAGCCAGGGGCGCAGCGCGTCGGACAGCACCAGGAGCCGCACGATCTCGCCCAGCCCGAGCGTGGCAATCGCGAGGTAGTCGCCGCGCACGCGCAGCACGGGAATGCCGAAGAGGATGCCCGCGACGAGCGACACCGCCATGGCCGCGGGCACCGCCGCCCAAAACGACCAGTGCGCGATGCCGTGCTCGCCCCGTGACGTCAGCAGCGCCACCGTGTACGCCCCGATCGCGAAGAAGGCCACGAACCCGAGATCCAGCAGGCCGGCGAAGCCGACTTCGAGGTTGAGCCCGAGGCCCATGAGGATGTAGAGGCCGACGAGGACCATCACCTGCGCCACAAACGGGCCGCCTGCGATCGGCACGATCAGCAGCAACCCGGCGACGAGCGCCCAGCGGAGCGCCCGCAGGCCGCGTTGCGCGTCCGGGGTCAGCGATGCCGCGGCGCGGCGTAGCGCGCCGTCATACCGGCCGCGCGACGCGAGGACCGCCCACGTCAGCACGCAGAGGACCGCCGCCCCACCCGCGGACGGCCCGTCGACGGCAAAGAGGGCGCCCCGAAGCGCGGTCACCGCCGCCGGGCCCTGCAGGAGCAGCTGCAGCAGGTCCTGGAAGACGCCCACGATCAGCACCACGACGAGCCCGGAGAGGAACGTGCGCCGCGCGCGCGGCGCCATCCCGGCCAGCACCCAACCGGCCACTCCCGTCACGGCCCCCAGCGCGACCAGCAGCGGGACGGCTACCGGCAGCGGATGTCCCAGCGCGAGGATCTGGTACAGCCGCGGGGACGCGTTGATGAACATGACCCGGAGGTCGATCGCCGCGCCGCAGACCAGCAGGACCGCCAGCGAGGCGCCGACCAGGGCGCCGGCGGCGAGCGCCGCGACGGCCCCCGCCCGCCGGGCCGGCGCCCCGTGCGCCGTGGCGGCGAGGTAGCCGGCGCCCACGCCCGCCGCGAGCAGCACGACGTGGCCCAGGCTCACGACGCCGGCGACGACCCAGCGGCGGCTGAACGTCTCGACGATGCCGACCAGGCACAGGTAGACGGCGGCCCCGCCGAACACCAGGCCGGTCGCGACTACGCTACGCCCGCTTTCTCGCAAGACGCTCTCCCAGGATGCCCTGCGGCCGGAAGATCAGCATGACGAGCAGCATGGTGAAGCCGATCACGTCACGGAGCTGGTACGGCGCGGGGACGCCGAGGCCGTCGAGAAAGAGCGCCGGACCGACCGACTCCACGACACCGAGGAACAGCCCCCCGAGCATGGCGCCGGGGACATTGCCGATCCCGCCGAGCACGGCGGCGGTGAAGGCCTTGATCCCCGGGACGAAGCCCATGAAAAAATGCACCTGCTTGTACGTGAGCGCGTACAGGATCCCCGCCGCGCCCGCCATGGCCCCGCCGAGCGCGAACGTGAACACGATGACGCCGTCGACGTCGATCCCCATCAGCGCCGCGGCGTCGCGGTCCTCGGCGACGGCGCGCATGGCCTTGCCGGTCCGCGTGCGCATCACGATCCAGTAGAGCAGCAGCATCATCGCCAGCGCCGACGCCAGGACCAGCGCCTGCGTGCGGGGGACGGCGATGCCGAGCAGCGACATGCTCCCTGCGAGCGCCGCGATATCCGGATACGATTGCACGCCGGCGCCGTACAGGCTGCGGAACGAGTACTCGAGAAAAAACGACGCGCCGATGGCGGTGATGAGCGGCACGAGCCGCGGCGCGTGTCGCAGCGGCCGGTACGCGACGCGCTCCACGGCAACGGCGATGCCCGTCGACGTGGCGACCGACACGGCGAGGATGAGCAGCATACCGGCGAGCAGATGCCGGGCGAGGAACCCCGACGCGCCGAGCGGCGCGGCGACGTAGTACGCGGTGTACGCGCCGGCCATGAACACGTCGCCGTGCGCGAAGTTGATCATGTTGAGGACGCCGTACACCATGGTGTAGCCGAGCGCGATGAGGGCGTAGATGCCGCCCTGGGCCAG
>JAJPJL010000111.1 GCA_021324255.1 Bacillota bacterium | reverse complement strand
TTTAACGGGGGCAGTCACCGGCAGACCATCACGATGACGTACGCTGACTTCGCGCGGCTCGAGCAGCCGCGCGTTGGCATCTTTGCAAGGGCGCGCCCGGCAGCGTAAGCGTGATCCATTCGCCGGCCGCGTACTAATGACGCCTTCGGGGCGACAAATGCGGCAGCCAATGTCCGCCGGCGGACCAGGATTCGCGTCCGCCCGTTCAGGCGTCTTGGGCACTGAACGGCCGCCGGCGGGCGCGGGACGCCGTGCCACACCCGGATCCGACGGCCGGCAGCGGACGAGTGTTGCGCAGCTGGTCCCGGGTGCACAGCCTGTACTGTGCATGCTGTTTCTGATCGCCGGGCGAGCCAGCGAAGCAGCGGCCCCACACGCCGCCCTCGCCCTCTACGCCGCGTCGTACCTCGCAGGCGGCACGGGCAGCGCGCTCGCGGCCTGGCGGGCGCTCCGTGAGCGTCGCATCGATGTCAACGCGCTGATGCTGCTGGCTGCGATCGGGGCAGCGTATCTCGGTTCCTGGACCGAGGGGGCGGTTCTGCTCGTGCTCTTTTCGACCAGCAACGCGCTCGAATTCTACGTGATCGGCCGTACGCGCCGCGCGATCCGAGCGCTCATGGCGCTTCGCCCGGCCGAGGCGCTGGTGCGCCACGGCGGTCACGAGGCGCTCGTCGCGGCGGGCGCGCTCGAGATCGGCGATATCGTCATCGTACGGCCCGCGGAGCGGCTGGCGGCGGACGGCATGGTGATCCGGGGTACCTCGAGCGTGGATCAATCCACGATCACGGGCGAGGCCATTCCTGTGGACGTCGGGCCCGGTTCCAAGGTGTTCGCCGGCACCATCAACGGGCGGGGCAGCCTGGAAGTCCGGGTCACGCGCGATCCGGAGGACACGACGCTGGCCCGCATCATCGCCATGGTCGAACAGGCGCAGGCCGTGCAGGCGCCGGCGCAGCGCCTCATCGATCGCTTCGGTCAGGTATACGCGCTCGCTGTTGTCGCCTCCGCCGCGGTCATGTACGCGATCCTGGCGGCGCGCGGGATTGCGGCGGGTGCGGCGCTGTACCGCGCCATCACGCTGCTCGTTGTCGCCTCTCCATGCGCCGTGGTGATCTCGACGCCGGCCACCGTTCTGTCCGCGATCGCCAACGCGGCTCGACACGGCATCCTGTTCAAGGGCGGGGTCTATCTCGAGCGCCTAGGTGCGGTCCAGACGGTGGCGTTCGACAAGACCGGCACGCTCACGGGAGGGCGTCCGGTGGTGACCGACATCATCCCGCTCGATGGAGATGTCCGCACCGTGGTGGCGATGGCCGCGGCGCTGGAGCAGCGGTCGGAGCACGCGTTGGCCGATGCCGTGGTCGCCGCGTGCCGGACACGCGACCTCGCGCCGTCCGCTCCTGAGACATTCGAAGCAGTCACCGGCCGCGGGGTCCGAGGCATGGTGGCGGGCCATCCCGTGCGTGTTGGAAGCGAGACCTTTTTCGTTGAGGAAGGGATATCCATCCCCGATGGGGCCCGCCTATCGTTGGCCGCGCTCCGCGAGGGCGGCAAGACCCCGATTCTCGTGGGAGATACCCGTCTTCGCGGCATCATCGCGGTCGCCGACGCCGTGCGCCCCCAGGCCGGAGCCGCCGTTCGCAGGCTCCGGGAGCTCGGGGTGAGGCGCCTCGTCGCGCTCTCCGGGGATCACGCCCAGGCCGTGCGCGCGGTGGCGGGCCAGCTGCGGCTCGACGAGGCCCGTGGCGACCTCCTGCCCGAAGACAAGGTTCGCGCCGTCGAAGCGTTGGAACGGTCCGGGCCCGTGGCCATGGTCGGCGACGGTGTGAACGACGCGCCCGCCCTGGCCGCGGCCTCCGTCGGAATCGCGATGGGTGCCGCCGGCACCGACGCGGCAATGGAGACGGCGGACGTGGTGCTCATGGGCGACGATCTGACCCGGCTCCCGTACGCGATCGGGCTCAGCCGGCGGGCGCGCCGTGTGATCGTTCAAAACCTCGCGTTCGCGCTTACCGTGGTCGCCGTGCTGGTGGCGATTGTGCTCGGCGCCGGCCTGCGCCTGGCGCTTGGGGTCGTCGGACATGAAGGGAGCACCGTCGTTGTGATCCTGAACGGGCTTCGGTTGCTCGGGTATCGCCCGGCACGAATGACGCCGGCGGCAGCCGGAGAACGCTCCCGAACGTCCCGGGCGGCGTAGGCGGCGCTCACGCGGTCATCGCGGAAACGAGCGCGAATCACCGCCCCCGGGGACTCGGGTCACAGTGGGAGGGGGGATGTGGTGAAATTTGTCGTCGCAACCGATGGATCGCCGCACGCCATCCGGGCGGCATCAGGTGATGTGATAGAGTCCCTGTAAAAGTTGGAGGCCTGGGTTACCCTAGTGGTGTCGCCAAACACCAGCTCCTTGCGGAGCAGAGAGAGGGGAGCCCAGACCCATGCCCAGGATAGCACCGAGCACCAAGATTCGGGAAGAGATCGCGCGGTTGCTGCGCGCCGGCGTGCCCAAGGACCAGGACATCGTCGGAACGCTGCTCCGCCTGGGGGCTCAACGATTGGCGCAGGAGCTGCTCGAGGAGGAAGCCACAGATTTCCTCGGCCGGGATCGCTATGTCCGGCACCGCGGCGCGGAGCCCCACCGGGGGTACCGCAATGGCTACGAGCCCGGGCGGGTGCGGACGGCTGAAGGCGAGATCCCGCTGCACATTCCGCAGGTACGGCAGACGCCGGTGCCCTACCAGTCGCGGCTTCTGAGTTTCCTGCGCGGCCACACCGACGTCCTCGATCGGCTGGTGGCCGAGATGTACGCCCGCGGCCTGTCGACGCGGGATATCCAGGACACGTTCCGCGACGTGACCGGCGCCAGCCTGGTCAGCGCGAGCGGCGTGAGCGCCGTCACCGCCCGCCTGTGGGAAGAGTACCAGGCGTTCACCCGACGAGACCTCTCCGGCTACGCCGTCGAGTACCTGTTTCTGGATGCGATCTACGAGTCGCTCCGGCTCCAGGGCGGTGGTGCCGAGGGGTTGCTGTGCGCCTGGGCGATCCTTGCGGACGGCCGCAAAGTCTTGCTGCACCTGACGCTCGGCAATACAGAGCGCTATCGCTGCTGGTTGGGAATGCTGCGGGATATGGTGCGCCGCGGCTTGCGGTCGCCGATCAGCATGACGAGTGACGGTGCCCCGGGGCTGGTGCGGGCCATCAAAGAGACGTGGCCGCGGAGCCTGCGGCTGCGGTGCTGGGTGCATAAGATGCGCAATGTGTTAGACAAAGTGCCCGACGCCGCGCGGCCCGAGGTGAAAGCGTATCTCGTCGCCATCCGTGACGCGCCGACCTACGAGGCCGGCCGGCAGACCGCGGTGATGGTCCTGGCGCGCTTTGATCGCGTCTACCCGACCGCCATGGCGTCGCTGCGGGACGATCTGGAGGCGAGCCTCGCGCATCTGCGGGTGCCCGCCGCCCATCGCAAGTCCGTGCGGACGACGAATTTGATCGAGCGGAGCTTTTTGGAAGAGCGCCGGCGCACCAAGATCATCCCGCGCTTCTTCGATGAACGCAGTTGCCTGAAGCTCGTCTACGCCACATTGGTGCGGGCAAGCCAGCGATGGCAGCGGATCCGGATCACCGATACGGACCGTGCGCAGCTGGCGCGCCTGCGCCAAGAACTACGGCTACCGCTGCATCGAGAGAATGGGATCGTCAAACACGTTCCTGGCAGACGTCTCAGGAAGAGGATGGTAGCGTAGCATGCACGGCGCCCAGGCCTTCAACTTTTACAGGGACTCAGACACTTGACCCGGCATCAATGGCCGCGCGCGTCGCGCTTGAACTCTCCGAATGTGAGGTGCTGTTGGTTACTGTCGGACACATTTCGGCGTTCGCGATCGGGGGAGCGTCGGCGGATGCCATGGTCGACCTTGACATCATCGAGCAAGGGCTGGAGGATGCGGGGCGGGAAGCGCTCGAGCACACGAAGCGGCAATTTGACGGGACCGGCGTCGCCGTCGCCGCCGCCTACCGCAAAGGCGACCCGGCCGCGGAGATCGTCAACGCCGCCCGCGAGGCGGGGGCGGACATGATCATCGTGGGGAGCCGGGGTCGGGGCCAAATCGGCGGCTTGATCCTGGGGAGCGTGAGCGAGCGCGTGCTGCACGCGGCCCACATCCCCGTGCTCGTCGTGAAGTA
>JAJPJL010000135.1 GCA_021324255.1 Bacillota bacterium | reverse complement strand
GGTGGGCGTTCGTCAGCTACTGCCGGCTCGTCGCGATGCTCTTCGGCGCGATCCTCTACTTCTCCACGAACCGCGAGCGCGACACCCTCGTCGCGCTGCGCTCGCTCCGGATCCCGTTTGCCGTCAGCTACGTGGCGGCGCTCTCGCTGCGCAGCGCCGGGATGTTCATGGAGGACTTCCGGACGATCCGGGAAGCGGAGCAGGCCCGCGGGCTCGATCTGGAGTCGATGTCGGTGGGCGAAAAGGCGAAGCTCTATACGATGTACACCGTGCCGCTGTTCGCCGTGGCGCTGAGGCGCGCGGACGAGATCTCCAACGCGCTGTTCGCTCGAGGGTACACGCTGTCCGGGCGCCCGGCCGGGGGCGGGCCGCGGACGGACTACCTTCGGCGCCGGTACCCCGTGGAGCGCCGGGACCGGGCGCTCAGCGCCGGCCTCGCCGCCGCGTTCGTGGTTGCCGTCGTGCTGGGGAAGGTCATGGGGGTGTTCTCCGACCAACTCTCGCCGCTGCACGGGGCCGCGCTCCGGACGATCGGGTTGCGATGAATCCGGCCGTCGAGGTCGATCGCCTCTCGTGGACCTATCATCTTGCGGCGCGCCCCGCCGTGTGCGACATCAGCCTGACGATCCCCGCCGGCGAGTTCACGTTGATTGCCGGTCCCAACGAGGCGGGCAAGACGACGCTGGCGATGGCCATCAAGGGCCTCATTCCCCACTCGTTCCCGGGACGGCGGGCGGGCGTGGTCCGCGTGTTCGGCGAGGAGGTGCAGCGAAAGGAGGCGGCGCTCCTCGCCAAGCAGGTCGGCTATGTCTTCAGCGATCCGGAGGCCCAGTTTACGTCGCTGACGGTCGAAGAGGAGATCCTGTTCGGGCTGGAAAACATCGGCGTCCCGGAATCCGAGATCGAGCACCGTATTCGGCGGGCCAGTGAACTCACGATGATCTCGGACCTCCTGGACAAGCCGCCGTATGACATCTCGGGCGGCCAAAAGCAGCGGGTCGCCATCGCGTCGGTGCTCGCGATGGACCCGGAGATTCTGATCCTCGACGAGCCGACCTCCATGGTCGACCCGCTGGGCAAGGATCTCATCGTCGAGATCTGCGCCGAGCTGCGGCGGCGGCGGCGGTTGACGCTCATCGTGATCGAGCACAACCTCGAGGCGTTCGCCGCGCTGGCCGACCGCATCGTCCTCATCCGAGGCGGCCGGATCGAGCGGGCCGCCGCGCCGCGGGAGTTCCTGGAGGACCCGGAGTTCCTCGAGCGCTCGGGCGTCTACCCGCCGCAGGTGACCCAGGTCTTTGCCCGGCTGCGGGCGCACGGCCTGTACCGCGGCCCGCTTCCCCTCACGGACGAGGAGGGTATCCGCGCCGGCGACGCCCTGCTTCGAGGTGCCGGAGCATGACCCTGGTGCGCGTGGAGGACGCGACGTTTTCCTATCCCGACGGCACGCGAGCCCTGGACGGGGTGACGCTCGAGATCACCCGCGGCGAGTTCGTCGCGCTCATCGGTCAGAACGGATCGGGCAAGACCACGCTCTCGAAGTGCCTCGCGGGGCTGCTCCGCCCCACGCGCGGGCGCGTCGTCGTCGACGGGATCGACACGGCGTCCAAGGGCGTGATGAAGGATCTGGTCCGGCGGATCGGCTACGTGTTCCAGAACCCCGACCATCAACTCTTCAACGCGCGCGTATACGACGAGATCGGCTACGGGCCCAAGAACCTCGGCGTGCCGGAGGCGGAACGAGACGCGATCATCCGCGAGGTCGCCGCCGTGACCGGCCTCCACCCCGACCTCTTCGGAGAGCATCCGTTCTTTCTCTCGAAGGGTCTCCGGCAGCGCGTGGCGATCGCCGCGACGCTCGCCGTGAGACCGCAGGTCATCGTCGTGGACGAGCCGACGACGGGGCAGGACTACCGCCAGTCGATCGACGTGATGGATTTCCTCGTCCGCCTGCGCGTGGAGCGCGGCCACACGATCGTCATCGTCACGCACGAGATGCCGATCGTCGCCGCGTACGCGGAACGCGTCGTCGCCCTGCGCGGCGGCCGGATCTTGATGGACGGCGCCGCGCGCGAGGTGTTTTCGCGCCCCGACGTGCTCGCTGAGACGTTTGTGAAACCGCCGCAGGCGACCCGCCTGGCGCACGCGTGGGCGAGGAACGGCGTCCGCGGAGATGCGCTCACGGTGGACGAGCTCGTCGATGCGATGCGCGCGGCGCTCGCCGCGCGGGATGGGCCCCCCGCCGGCAGGCTCGAAGCCGGCGCCGCGCATCCGCCGCAGGAGGCGGGCGATGTCTGAGGGACCGGCCGGCGCGCTCCTGGTTCGCGGCGGGACGGTCGTCACGGCCGCGGGCGCGCGGCGGGCTCATATCCGTTGCCGGGACGGGCGCATCGTCGAACTGGGTCCGGATCTCGCATCGCAGGGCGAGCCGGTGCTTGACGCGGACGGGGCGCTCGTGTTTCCCGGCGTCATCGACCCGCACCTCCACTTTGCGCTCGTCTCGGCGCCGCATCGCACCGCGGACGACTTCGACACGGGGAGCGCGGCCGCGCTGTCGGGGGGCGTGACCACGTTCATCGACTTTGCGCACCAACACGCCGGGGAACGGCTGTCGGCCGCGGTCGATGCCCGGCTGGACGAGGCGGCGCGGAGCCGCGCCGACTATTCGCTCCACGTCATCGTGACGGATGTCGCCGGCGGTCAGCTCGCGGAATTGGCGGCCCTCACGGAGCGGGGCTTTACGAGCGCCAAGGTCTACACCACGTATCGTCCGTCCGGATTTTACTGCGATGACGATACGATCGTGTCGCTCATGGAGGCTGCCAGGACGGCCGGATGGATCGTGATGGTCCACTGCGAGAACGATGCGCTGGTCGAGGGGAGCCGAGCGCGGTTCGCCCGCTTGGGGCACGTGGGGTTCGCGTATCACGGGCGGGCGCGGCCGGCGCTTGCGGAGTTGGAGGCCGTGCAACGAATGCTGTTGTTTGCGCGGACGACGCGGTGCCCGGTCTACCTCGTGCACCTGTCCGTCGCCGAATCCGCGCGCCTCGTCGCGCGCGCGCGGGCGGAAGGGGTCCCGGCCGTCGGGGAGACCTGCCCGCACTTCCTCGTAGCGGACGCCTCCGTCTACGACACCGAGCGGGCGGTGCGATTCATCCACACGCCGCCGCTCCGGTCGGGGGAGGACCGGCGTGCGCTGTGGGAGGCGCTCGAGGCGCGGCATCTCCAGACCGTGGCGAGCGACCACTGCGGCTACACGCTGCGCCAGCGTACCGACTATGGAGACTTCACCCGCGTCGCGCCCGGCATCCCCGGGACCGAGACGCTGTTGCCGCTCGTGTACACGTACGGCGTGGGCGCCGGTCGCCTCGGCCCCGCCGACGTCGCGCGGATCTGCGCCGAAAATCCGGCGCGCGCCTTCGGGCTGTTTCCGCGCAAGGGAACGATCGTCGAGGGCGGCGACGCCGATCTGGTCGTGTACGACCCGTCGGCCCGCGCGAGAATCGAGGACGGACGTGTGCGGAGCGCGGCGGGGTATTCGCCGTTCGACGGGATGGAGGTCCACGGCCGGGTCGCGGCCACGGTGCTTCGCGGCGAGGTCGCGTACGACGGCGCGGACGTGCGCGCCCCCCGCGGGTACGGCCGCCGGATCCCGCGGAAGGGGGTGCGGGCGGATGCGCTGCCGTAACGCCGCCGAGGGCGCCGCCGCGGCGTTCGACCTGGTGATCGGCGGCGGCCGCGTGTACCCCGGCGACGCCGCGCCGGTCGTCGCCGATGTCGGCGTGCGGGGCGGGCGGATCGCCGCAGTCGAGCCCTCGCTGGGTGCGCCCGCCGCCCGGGAGACGGTCGACGCGCGGAACCTGATGGTATGCCCGGGATTCGTCGATCTTCACGCGCACTCCGCGCTCGAGCCGTTTCGCGACCCGCGCCTCGCGCCGAAAGTCGCGCAGGGGTTCACGACGGAGCTCATCAATCCGGACGGCCTCGCCCCGGCGCCCGTCGACCGGGCTCGATGGAGGGACCGGCGCGCGTACCTGCAGGCCCTGGAGGGCGCCGGTCCGCCGGAGTGGCCGTGGTCGTCGATCCCGGAATACCTGGACGCGCTCCAGGCCGCGGGAGCGGCGACGATGCTCGTCCCGTCGGTCGGGCACAACGCCGTCCGCGACTTCGTGATGGGCCCCTCGCGGAGACCGCCGACGCCTCCGGAACTCGCCGAGATGCGGCGGCAGGTCCGCATCGGGCTCGAGAGCGGCGCGCGGGCCGTATCATTCGGCCTCATCTACATGCCGGGGGCGTTTGCGGCGACGGACGAGCTGGCGGCGCTCGCGGAAGAAGCGGCGCGCTACGGCGTCCCCATCGTCCCGCACGTCCGCAACGAAGGGGTCGGGGTCTTGGAGGCGGTCGGAGAGATGATCGACGTCGCGCGCCGGTCGGGCGCCGCGCTGCACCTGTCGCACCTCAAGGTGATCGGCCGCCCGGACCTGGTCGAGCCGCTGCTGGCCTCGCTCGACCGCGCGCGCCTGGAGATCGACGTCACGTTCGATCAATATCCGTACGGCGCGGGGAGCACGCTGCTCGCGGCCCTGCTGCCGCCGTGGGCGCAGGAAGGCGGCCCCCGGGCGACGCTGGCCCGCCTTCGCGATCCGGGGTCGCGCGCGGCGATCGCCCGCGACGTGGCGCGCGGTCTGCCGGGATGGGAGAACATCTACGGGGCGTGCGGCCCGGCAGCGATCATCGTGTCGCACGCCGCCGCCCCTCGGACGGCGGACATCGGCCTCTCGCTGGCGGCCATCGCAGAGTGCCGCGGGCGCGATCCGTGGGACGCGGTGATCGAGCTCTTGAGCGACACCGGCTTGGACGCGACGATGATCGACCACTATGCGTCGGAGGAGACCGTGCGCGCCATCGTGCGTCATCCGCTGCACCTCGTCGGGTCTGACGGCATCTTCGGCGGCCGCCCGCACCCGCGTCTGTACGGCACGGCCGCGCGCGTGCTCGGCCGCTACGCGCTCCGCGAGCGGCTCATCCCGGCCGACGAAGCCGTTGCGCGCCTGACGGCCCGCGCCGCCGACCGGATCGGACTCAGCGATCGCGGACGGATCCGTCCGGGTCTGCGCGCCGATCTCGTCGTGCTCGACCCGGCCGCGTACGTCGACCTCGCCACCTACGAGGATCCCGCGCGGCCGCCCGCGGGCGTGATCGGGGTGTGGGTGGCCGGACAGCCGGTCTGGCGGCGGAACGCGCCGACCGGATCGCTGCCGGGCGGCGTTGCGCGCGAAGCGCGCCCGACCGGAGGAGGCGCATGACGGCCGCCCCGTCCCCCGCGGCGGACGCCGTGGCGGCGTTTGCGCTCCGGCTGGTGCGCGCCCCGAGCCCTTCGGGCCACGAGGGCGACGTGGCGCGCATCGTGCGCTGCGAGATGGCGCGGCTCGGCTTCGACGTCAAGGTCGATGACTGGGGCAACGTGACCGGCACCATCGACGCCGGTCCCGGACCGTGCGTGCTGCTGGACGCGCACATGGATACCGTCGGCGTGAGCGACCCTGCGGCGTGGACGCACGATCCCCGGGGGGCGCGGGTCGGCGGGCGGCTCTACGGACGCGGGGCCGCCGATATGAAAGGGCCGCTGGCGGCCGCCGTCTACGGCGTGTCGGCGCTTCGAGGGGCGCTCCAGCGCGGCCGCGTGATCGTGTGCGCCAGCGTGGCGGAGGAGCTCGTGGAAGGCCCCGCGCTCGCGCACGTCGCCGAGCAGGTCCGTCCCACCCACGTCATCATCTGCGAGCCGACTTCCCTCCGGCTGGCCCGCGGCCAGCGTGGCCGGGCGGAGATCCGGATCGATGTGACGGGCCGGGCGACCCACTCCTCCCGTCCCGATCTGGGGATCAACGCGGCGGAGGCGATGGTGGACGTCGCGCGGGCGCTCCGCGTGATCGCGCCGCCGCGGCATCCTGCGCTCGGCGACGGCATCTTGGTGCTCACGGACGTGAAGTCGGAGCCGTATCCGGCGCTTTCGGTCGTCCCGGACCGCTGTGCGGCGACGTACGACCGGCGGACGCTCCCCGGAGAGACGGAGGACGATGTGCTCGGGCCGGTGCGGCACGCCATGACCCGGGCGCTCGCCGGCAGTGGTGCTGCGGGCCGGGCCGTCATCGCGACGGACGACTTTACGACGTACGCCGGACAGCGTGTCACGGCGCCGAACTTCGCGGCGGCGTGGTTCTTCGACGACGCGGCAGACATCGTGCAGGCGGCGTGCGCGGGGATCGCGCAGGCGGGCCTGCGGCCCGAGCTCACGCAGTACGCGTTCTGCACCAACGGCAGCGCGACGGCCGGACGGCTCGGGATCCCCACGATCGGCTTTGGACCCGGCCGCGAGGATGCCGCGCACCGCACCGACGAGTACGTGGAGGTGGCGGAGCTGGCGTCGGCCGCCCGGGCCTACGCCGCGATCGCCGCCCGCCTCCTCGGGGGACCGGGTCCCCGGTAGGGCCGATGGGGCGCGCGATCGCGGCAAGCGTCGTCTACGCCGACGGCACCACGCGCCGGTTCACGGACGTCGACGCGGCGATGCGCGCCGCGGACGGCGGCTGCGTCGAGCTCGAGTACGCGTACGCCCCCGACGCCGTACCCGAACCCGCCGACCCGCGGCGCGGGCTCTGGCGGTACCGCGGGCTGCTCCCGCTGGATCCCGGGGTCGTGCGCTACCCGCTTCCCGTGGGGGACACTCCGCTGCTCGGGCTGCCCGCGCTGCGCGCCGCCGCCGGGATCGCGAGCCTGTGGCTCAAGGACGAGACCCGCGGCCCCACCGGATCCAACAAGGACCGGGCGACCGCGCTCGTGCTCCAGGACGCGCTCAATCGCGGCATCGCAACCGTGAGCTGCGCGTCGACGGGCAACGTGGCCGTGTCGCTCGCCGTGGGCGCGGCCGCGGCCGGGAAGCGCGCCGTCGTCTTCGTCCCCGCAGGCGTGGCGGAGGCGAAGCTGGGCTTCATGCTCGCCGCGGGCGCGACGGTCCTCAAGGTGCGCGGCGGATACCGCGAGGCGTTCCGGTTGTCGGAGTGGGCCGCCGCGGCGTTCGGGTGGTGCAGCCGCAACACCGGCGTGAACCCGTATGCCGCGGAGGCGAAGAAGACGGTGGCGCTCGAGATCTGGGAGCAGCTCGGACGCGCCGTGCCGGACGTGGTGGTGGTTCCGGTCGGGGACGGCGTGACGCTGAGCGCGATGGCGAAGGGGTTTCGGGAGCTCGTTGCGTGCGGCGCGGCCACGCGGATGCCGCGGCTCGTCGGCGTGCAGGCCGAAGGATGCCAGCCCGTGAAGCGGGCCTGGGAGACGCGGCTCCCCGTGACGGCCGCGCGCGCGTCCACGTTCGCGGACGGCATCGCCGTGGAGGCGCCCGTGTGCGCGGCCACGGCGGTGCGCGACGTCCGCCGCTCTGGGGGCGGGTTCGTGGCCGTGTCGGACGCGGAGATCACGGACGCGGTGCGCACGCTCGCGACCAGGGGTGGCGTGCTGGCGGAGCCCGCAGGGGCCGCCGCGTTCGCCGGACTCCGGCCCGCCCGGGTCGCCGGGTTGGTCCGATCGAGCGACCGGGTCGTCGTGCTCGTGACCGGATCCGGCCTCAAGGCGCCGCGGTACCTCGCGCCGGCGCGCCCGGTGATCGACGTTCCCGATGACCGTGAGGCCGTGCGACGCGCGCTCGGCGACGAGGCGGTCGCGAGGTAGACGGTCTCGGCCTCAGACCACGAGCCGCGGATACAGGCGCGTCACGATCGTGACGAGCGCCGTCACGAACCCGAGGAGCACCGCGAAGTCGACCCCGAGGCCGATGGTGCTCGTGCCGCCCTGCACCATCAGCGCGCGCAGGGCGTCGACCTCGTACGTCAGCGGGTTGAGCGAGGCGATTGCGCGGAGCCACGCCGGCATCAGGACCACCGGGTAGATCGCGTTGCTCGCAAAGAACAACGGCATCGTCATGACCTGCCCCATGCCCATCACGCGCTCGTGGGTCTTGACGAGACACGCGATGGCGAGTGACAGCGTCGAGAACACCGCGGACCCCATGAGGATCAGCACCAGAACGCCCGCCACGTTCCACGGGTGCCACACGGCGCGGATCCCAAGCAACAGGGCGAGCCCATAGACGACGACAGCCTGCGAGAGCGCCCGCGCGCCGGCGGACAGCGCCTTGCCGAGCACCAGCGCCGTGCGCGAGATCGGGCTCACCAGGTACTTGTTCAGCACGCCGAGGTCGCGCTCGCGGATCGCCGAGACGCCGTAGAAGATGGCGATGAAGAGCACGCTCTGCGCCAGGATCCCGGGCGCCATGAAGTCGAGGTACCGGAGATGCCCGGTGGGCACGCCGCGCAGCCGCGACATGACCTGACCGAACACGACCAGCCACAGCGTGGGCTGGACCGCCCGCATCACGAGCTCGAGCGGGTCGTGCCGCAGCTTGCGGATTTCGGCGTCGGCCACGGCGGCCACCTGGCCGAGGAAGACCGCGGCGCCGCGGGGGCTACGAGAGACGCCGCGCGGTGCGGCGGGCGCGTAGGACGTCACGATAGGTCCCTCCGGTTTCGATGGCGGCGCCGGTGAAGTGCGCGAAGACATCGTCCAGCGTGGCGCCTTGCCCCGCCGCCCTCTTGAGTTCGGCCGGCGCGTCCACCGCGGCCACACGGCCCTGGTGCATCACGGCGACGCGATCGGCCAGATCGTCGGCCTCGTCCATGTAGTGCGTGGTGAGGAGGATGGTGGTGCCCCACATCTCGCGCAGACGCCGGACATGTTCCCAGACGGCGCGGCGGGCCACCGGATCGAGGCCGACCGTGGGCTCGTCCATGAACAGGACGGCCGGCCGGTGCAGCATCGCCTGCGCGACTTCCAGCCTGCGGATCATGCCCCCGGAGTAGTGCCGGACGAGCTGGTGCGCCGCGCCGGCCAGGCCGACGAGTTCCAGCGCGTCCGTGATACGCCGCCGGCGCTCCCGGCGCGCCAGCCCGTAGAGCTTGGAGGAGACGAGCAGGTTCTCGTAGCCGGAGAGGGCGCCGTCGGCGGACAACGCCTGCGGGACGTAGCCGATATGGCGGCGCACCTGGGTGGGCTCGCGCGCGACGTCGAACCCGGCGACGCGGGCGCGGCCGCCCGTCGGCGGCAGCAGGGTGGTCAGCATCTTGATCATCGTGCTCTTGCCGGCGCCGTTCGGACCGAGGAGCCCGAAGATCTCGCCCGCGCGGACTTCGAACGAGACGCGGTCCACGGCCACCAGCTCGCGGAAACGCCGCGTGAGTCCTTCGGTGCGGATCGCCGCGGCCCGGGCGATCCCGGCGGTGGCGCCCGCACCGCCCGCCGCCGCTCCGTCGTGTCTCGCGGTCATCGCTCGGGAGCCGCCTCCGCGGCCGCAAACGCCGCGCCAAGCTCGAGCAGATCCAGGGTCAGCCGGCGGACCACGGGGTCCGGGAGGGCCGCCAGCACCCTCGTCGTCCGCCGGCGCGCCGCCTCGGTCGCCGCCTCGTACCGCGCCCGCCCCGCGGCGGTGAGCTCGAGCGCCACCTCGCGCCGGTTGGCCGCGTTGGGTGTCCGGGTGGCGACGCCCCGCGCCACGAGCCGTTCGACGAGCGCGGACCCGGTCGGCGGTGTGACGCCGAGATGCCCCGCCAGCGCGCGCAGCGAGCACCCGGGGCGGCGGTACAGGTACGACATGGCGCGGAACTGCGCCATGGTCAGCCCGGGCATCTGTGCGCGCATTTGCGCGCGGATGAAGCGCACGACGAGCGGCGCCACCTCGACGAGACGGGCGGCGCACGTCCGCGCGTCCGGGGACGCGCGCTCGGGGCGGCCGAGGCCTCTCGCGCGGGAGCCCCCGCCGCCGTTCGATTTGTGGCGCGAATGATTCGTGGCACTAACCATACGCTACGCTAATGGTAGCCCAACGAGCGCGCGCCCGTCAAATGGACGGGGTCCGGGCGGGGTGACGATGCCGGGCGCGGTTGGCGCGGGGATGGCCTACGCCGGCGCCGCCGGGTGGCGCGGCGTACGCCCGCGGTGCTGCACGCATGCCTCTGCAGGTTCGATTGCACGGCGGACGAAGCGATGACCCGGCATCGGGGAGGCGTCGGTCGCGTTCCGGCTCACGCCGCGGGCCCAGGAGCGGAAGGCAGGTCCGGCCGGCTCGACTCCTCGCCGGAATTCGGCAATGACGCGCTACGCTCGAGCGGCGCTCAGCTCCTTGAGGCAGGCCTCCAGCGCGTCCACCACCCGCTGCATCTTCTCAGGGTACGCCTGCGTGCCGAGGTGGCCGACCCGGATCACCTTGCCGGCGAGCTGCGTGAGGCCGCCGGCGATGGCGATGCCGTGGCGCGACCGCAGTCCCTGCACGATCTGATCGGGACTGGTGCCCGAGGGCGGGTACGCCACGGTGATGGTCGGGGACGCCCAGCGGGCATCGGCCAGGACCGTGAACCCCAGGCGCTCCAGGCCGCGGCGCAACACCTGTTGCGCCGCGCGGTGCCGCGCGAACCTCGCCTCCAAGCCCTCGGCCAGGATCCGCTCCAGCGCCCGATCGAGCGCGAAGATGTTGTTGGTTGCGAGGGTCACCGGATACGGATGGTGCGGCCAGGCATGCTCGTACTCGCGCCACGTGCGGAGATTGAGATACCATCCCCGCGCCGGTTCGGGCTGCCGGTCGATCAGCTCCCATCCGGCCGCGGTCACGGCGACCGGCGCCAGGCCCGGCGGCGCTTCGAGGCACTTTTGCGACGCGGTCGAGACCGCTGCCAATCCCCACGCGTCGGTCTCGACGGGCATCCCTGCCAGCGACGAGACCGCGTCCACCGCCACGGCGACGCCCTCCTCGCGCGCGGCCGCGGCGATCTCCGCCACGGGGTTGATCACCCCCGTTGACGTATCGCTGTGCACGACGCCGAGCACCGACACGCGGGTGCGGCGCAGCCAGGTCCGGACCTCGCCCGGGTCGGCCGGACGGTTCCAGGGCAGCTCGAGCGCCTCGGCCTGCGCGGAATGGGCGCGGGCGATCTGGAGCACCCGGTCGCCGAAAAACCCGTTGGCGATCACGCCCACGCGCCCGCCGTTGCCGATGAGGGTGCTCATCATCGCTTCCACGCCGCCGCTTCCCGACGCGGGGAGCGGATACACGGCGCCGCCCGTGGCAAAGATGCGGCGGAGCCGCTCGGTGAAGGCCTGGTAGTACCCCACCCAGTCGCCGCCGTAGTGCTGCCGGACCTGTTGCGCCATGGCCGCGAGCACGTCCGGCTCCACGGGAATCGGCCCGGGAATGTGCAGCGTAATGTCGTCCGTCATGCGACGCCTCCCGCGATTCGATGCTGCGGTACCTCGCGGCTTCGGTGAGGGGCAGACGGCCTCCTTCGATCGTTTGAGCCGGGCCCGAGCGACGCGTGAGGCCCGGGCCCGGCTGGACGGCACGCGCGGGTTACAGGAGCCCCACGCTCTTCAACCAATCCGTCGCGGCCTGCGTGACGGACTTGCCGTTGACGACCTGCAGCTGGAGCTGCTGGCTGACGGTGGTGGTCAACTTGGGGGCGAGGGGGTTCAGCGCGGTGGCAATCCCCGGCGCCTTTTGCAGCGAGGCGTCGCGGACGATCGGGGCCGGATGGTAGATGGGGAACAGATGGTGATCGTCGTCGAGCAGCACGAAGCGGTTCTTGGGGATCAAGGCCTGGGTGGTGTAGCACACGTTGACGTCGGCCCGGCCCTGCTGCACCGCCGCGAAGGTCAGCGCCTCATCGAGGACGGTGACCTTGCCGAACGTGAAGCCGTACGCGCCCTTGAGCCCGGGCAGCACGTTGGGATCCGTCTTGCCGTCCGGCGGGGTGGCGACCGTGAGCGACGGCGCCGCCGGCGCGAGGTCCGAGACCTTCGTGGCGTGGAGCTGGCCCGCCCGCGCCTGCGTGGAGCAGATGCCGTAGGTATCGTTGAGCGGCGCCATGTCGAGCCAGGTGATGCGGTATCGTCGTTCGAAGCCGGACTTGACGGCGGCGTAGTCCTGCCGGTCGTTATGCGTGCTCTTGAGGCCCAGGCGGGCGAGCCCCGTCGCCGTAAACTCCGGGTAGAGATCGATCTGCCCGCTCGTGATCGCGTTGAAGACGATGTCGTTCGTGCCGAGCTTCGCCTTCTCGGTGACGTCGAAGCCGGCGTGGCGCAGCAGGAGCACATACATCTTGGTGAGCAGCTGCGCCTCCGTGTCCAGCTTCCCGCCGACTACGAGATGCGTCATCGCCGCGGCGTCCGCCGCGGCGCGCGGCCCGGCGGCGGCGAGGACCAGGGCCAGCCCAATGACGGCGCACGCCGCGAGGCAGCGGCGCCCCCATCCGTGTCGTTCCATCGATCTCCCCTCCTTCAGATACGCAGGCGTCGGTTCGCGTGCAGCGATCGGTCGCGGGTGGCGAGGCGTTATGGGCGCGTTTCACCTCCCCGCGTCCGTAGCCCCGCAGGCGTCAGGACGTGCTGCAGGCGGCCGAGCGCGATCTCCGCGACGATGGCCAACAACGTGACGGGGATCGCTCCCGCCAGGATCTGCGTGACGTCGACCTGGTACAGCCCCGAGAGGATGTAGTCGCCGTAGCCGCCCGCGCCGATGAACGCGGCGAGCGTCGCCGTCGCCACAATCTGCACCACCGCCGTGCGGGCGCCCGCCGCGACGACCGGCAGGACGAGCGGGAGCTGCACGCGGCGGGCGATCTGCCACCGCGTCATGCCGCAGCCGCGCGCGGCGTCGATCGTCGCGGGATCGATGCCCCGGATGCCGGTGCACGTGTTGAGCAGCACGGGCGGCACGCCGAGCACGGCGAGCGCGATCAAGGACGGCAGGAAGCCCAAGCCGAGGTAGGGGATCGCGAACGCCAGGAACGCGATCACGGGGATCGCCCGCATGAGCCCGCTCCCGTTGATGGCGACGAACGCGAGGACCGGACGCCGCGCCACCACCACGCCCAGCACGGTCCCGGCGAGCACGGCGAGCGTCCCGGCGGCCGCAGAGAGGGCTACGTACTCCGCCGTGTGCGCCGGAAACGTGTTCGCCGGATCGGCGACGAACGCCGCGAGGCGCGCCAGCATCAACCCCTCCCGCCCTCCGCCGCCTGCGCCGTCCCCCGGTGCTTTCTCATGACACGGTCACCGGCAGGCGGCCCCGGTTGAGCGCCCGCTGCACGGCGAGCAGCAGGAGATCGACGGTCACGGCCAGCGCCGCGATCGTGATGGCCCCGCCGAGCACCTCGTCGTAGTTGGTGTTCTGCAGGCTGGAGAAGATGAGATCGCCGAGGCCGCCGGCGCCGACGAGCGACGCGAGGGAGGCGATGCCGATCGTGGTGACCGTCGCCACCCGCAGGCCCGCAACCACGAGCGGCAGCGCCAGCGGCGCCACCACCCGGCGCAGCACCTGCGCGCGCGTCATCCCCATCGCGTATCCCGTCTCGACGAGGACCGGGTCCACGGCGTCGATCGCCGCGGCGGTGTTGCGGATCAGCACCAGTTGCGCGTAGAGGACGAGCGGGATGATCGCCGTCGTTGCATCGAGCCCGGTCACCGGCACCAGCAGCGCGAGCAGCGCCAGGCCGGGGATCGTGTACAGGAGCCCCGCCGCGGTAATCACGGGCAGGTAGAACCGCCGGTAGCGCGCGATCGCGACGCCCACGGGCACGGCGACCGGGATCGCGATCGCCATGCTGGTGCCGACGATGGCGAGGTGCTGCAGCAAGAGGTTCGGCACGCTCGACGGATCGGTGAGCGCGTAGTTGGCGGGGTCAAGCAGGAAGTGCACGCCGGCTCACCGGTGTCCCGCGCGCGCCGCGGGCCCGCCGCGCCCGGGCGCGATCAGGCGGATGATGCTGGCCGGCGTCACGTAGCCGACCGGCGCGGACGAGGCCGGCGGCTGGACGGCGAGGGCGCGCGCGCCGGTGTCGAGCAGCCGCAGCATGGCGTCGAGCAGGGTGCTGTCCGGGAGCACGCGCAGGCCGTCCCCCGGCGCGGCCGCCCAGGTCACGTGCGGGTCGAGCGCGGCCGACACCGGCAGGTGCTCCAGTTGGCGCACGGCGCTGTCGGCGCCGACGAGCTGGCGGACGAAGTCGTCGGCGGGATGGGCGAGCAGCTCGACCGGGCTGCCGGTTTGCACGAGCCGGCCGCCCGAGAGCACAACGATCTGGTCGCCGAGCCGCAGCGCCTCTTCCACGTCGTGCGTCACGAACAGGATCGTCTTGCGCAGGCTCCGCTGGATCCGGAGGAGTTCCTGCTGCATGCGGTCGCGCGTGATGGCGTCGAGGGCCCCGAACGGCTCATCCATCAGCAAGATCTCAGGATCGGCCGCCAGCGCCCGCGCGATGCCGACCCGTTGCTGCTCTCCGCCGGACAGCTGTCGCGGATACCGGTGCCGGTACTCGGCGGGGGCGAGCCCCACGAGCGTCAACAGCTCGTCCGCACGGCCCTCGAGCCGGCGGCGCGTCCATCCTGCGATCTCCGCGGTCACGCGCACGTTCTCCGCCACCGTCATGTGGGGAAACAGCCCCACCTGCTGGATCACGTACCCGATGCGGCGGCGCAGGGCGATCGGGTCTTCCCGCAGGACGTTGCGTCCGTTGATGAGCAGCTCGCCGCCGGTGGGCTCGATCAGGCGGTTGACGATGCGAAGCAGGGTCGTCTTGCCCGACCCGGACGTCCCGACGATCATGCACAGGCTGCCCGCCCGCACGTCGAACGACACGCCGTCGACGGCCGCCCGCGCCCCGTGCGCGTACCGTTTGGAGACATTGCGAAACGCGATCATGGCCACGCCGTCCAGGCCGATCATGGGCGGGGCGCTCCAGTCTACGCCGTGGTAAGCTGCTGGCCGTGCCGGCGCTGGCTGCCCGTCGCCGGCAATGTGCATAACGTCGCCCCTAGCGTACGATTTCCCCATTATACGGGCAAATGCGGGCGCGCGGAAGGTCGACGGGCGGCCCGCATGGA
Source organism: Bacillota bacterium (assembly GCA_021324255.1). Classification (GTDB taxonomy): domain Bacteria; phylum Sysuimicrobiota; class Sysuimicrobiia; order Sysuimicrobiales; family Segetimicrobiaceae; genus JAJPIA01. The sequence goes on along the minus strand of JAJPJL010000135.1, from coordinate 22,233 downwards.
CAGTGTATAATGCTGCCGTGACCCTGCCGATCGGTCCCGCGATCCTCGCCCAGCGCCTGACGAAGCACTACGGCGCGCCGGCCGTCGTGGAGGATCTGTCGTTTGCCGTGGAACGCGGCGAGATCGTGGGATTCCTGGGACCCAACGGGGCGGGCAAGACCACCACGCTCGGGATGCTGCTCGGGCTGCTCAAGCCGACGCGCGGGCGCGTGGAGATCCTGGGCCTGCCGATGCCGGAGGCCCGCCGGCGCATCCTGGCGCGCGTCAATTTCACCTCGCCGTACGTCTCGCTGCCGGGCAACCTGACGGTCGGCGAAAATCTCGCGGTGTTCGCCCGCCTCTACGGCGTCACGCGTCCCGGGGAGCGCATCGACGCGCTGCTCCAGCGGTTCGGCCTCGCGCACCTGCGCAACCGCGCGGCGGGACGTCTGTCCTCCGGGGAAGGGACGCGGCTCGGGCTGGTCAAGGCGCTCCTCAACGATCCCGAGGTGCTGTTCCTGGACGAGCCGACCGCCAGCCTGGACCCCGACGGCGCGGAACGGGTCAGGCAGGCGCTCAAGGAGATTCGCGACGAGCGCGGCATGACGCTCTTCTACACCTCGCACAACATGCAGGAAGTGGAGCGGCTCAGCGACCGGATCCTGTTTCTGCACCGCGGCCGCCTGCTTGCCGACGGCGCGCCGGGCGATGTCCTGCGCCGGTTCGAGCGCGACACGCTCGAGCACATGTTTCTCGACGTCGCGCGCGAGGAGGCGCCGGCCGCGTGGGGCGCGTAGGCACGATCGGCGCGCCGCGCCGGGCCGGGACGAGGGATGTCCCCGGCGTGAGCGCGGGCCGGATCCTCGCCCTGCTCCAGCGTCAGCTCTATTTGTACCGGCGGAGCCTCATCCGATCGCTGGAGATCGTGTACTGGCCGGTGATGGATCTGCTCGTCTGGGGCTTTCTCAGCGTCTACGTGCGCCAGCTCCGCGGCGGCGCCGGCGCCGCCGTGGCGTTCCTGCTCGGCGGCATGATCCTGTGGGACATCTTCTTCCGGGTCCAGCAGGCGATCTCGGTGTCGTTTCTCGAGGACGTCTGGTCGCGCAACCTCGTGAACGTCTTCGTGACGCCGATCAGCACGGTCGAGTTTCTCTCCGCCACGATGTTGCTCGGCGTGATGAAGATCGCGATCATTGGCACGCTGCTGGCCGTCCTCGCGCTCGCGTTGTACGCCTTCAACATCTTCCACTACAGCGTCGCGCTCCTGCCGCTCGTGCTCAACCTCATCGTCGCCGCCTGGAGCATGGGTATCATCACCACGGCGCTGATCCTGCGCTACGGCCACGGCGCCGAAGCGCTGGCCTGGGCCATTCCGTTTCTGTTTCAACCGCTCTCCGCGGTGTTCTATCCGGTGGCCGTGCTGCCCCGGGCGATCCAGCGCATCGCCTGGATGCTGCCCACCACGCACGCCTTCGAGGGGATGCGGACCGTCCTCGCCGGCGGCCCGCTTCCCTGGGGCCACGTCGGGTGGGCGGCCGCGACGAACGTCGCGCTGCTCGCGATCGCCGTGGCGGTGTTCGCGCGGGTGATGGCCACCGCGCGCGAGTTGGGCCTGCTGCTGCGGACGGAGGGGTAGGCGCCGGCATGCCGCGCGGGTGGACCGTCGGAGGCGCATGATGCCGGACGCGCAGCACGCCGACACGAGCCACGCCCGGGCGGCCCCGGGGGATGGGAGCGGCGGCCGCGTCCTCGCCGGGACCTCGGGGTTCGCGTTTGCGGAGTGGAAGGGCGGTTTCTACCCGCCGGATCTGCCCAACGATCGCCTGCTGTCCCACTACGCGGCCGCGCTGCCGACCGTGGAGATCAACGTGTCGTTCTACCGCATGCCCACGTCGGCGATGCTCGCGGCGTGGCACGCGCAGACGCCGCCGGCGTTTCGCTTCGCGATCAAGGCGCACCGGCGCATCACGCACCAGAAACGCCTGCGCGATGTGGACGACGATCTGCGGTGGCTGGCCGAGCGGACCGGCGAGCTCGGGGATCGGCTCGGGCCGGTGCTGTTCCAGCTGCCCCCCTCCTTCCGCCGCGACCTCGGGGTGCTGGAGCGATTCCTCGTCGCGTTGCCCCCGCTGCCGTACGCGGCGATCGAGTTTCGCCACGCCAGCTGGCACGACGAGGCGACGTACGCGTTGCTGCGCGCGCACCGGGTTGCCATGTGCATCGCCGAGGATGAGAACGGATGCGAGCCCCTCGTGCACACGGCGGCATGGGGCTACTACCGGTTGCACCGGCTGCGCTACGACGACGACCGGCTCCAGGCGTGGGCGCGGCACCTGCGCGAGCAGGCCGGCCTGCGCCCCGCGTTCTGCTACTTCACGCACGAGACCGGGCCGGAAGCCGTCGGCTACGCGCGCCGCCTGATGGAGCTCGTCGATGGGGCTTAAGGAGTACGAACGCAAGCGCCGGTTCGACCGCACGCCCGAGCCTCGCGGCGCCCCACCGGGCGCCCGCCGGCGCGCGCGCGGCGCCGGCCACCGTTTCGTCGTGCAGGAGCACGACGCCACGCGACGCCACTGGGATCTGCGGCTCGAGATGGAAGGCGTGTTTCGCTCCTGGGCCGTGCCCAAGGGGCCGTCGCTTGACCCGCAAGACAAACGGCTCGCGGTGCTGGTCGAGGACCATCCGCTGGAGTACGGAGACTTCGAGGGCGTGATCCCGCCCGGGAACTACGGCGCGGGGACCGTGCTGCTGTGGGACCGCGGCACCTACACCTGCCGGGAGGGCGACCCGGTCGAGGCGTTCAAGGCCGGCAAGCTCACGCTCGACTGCCGCGGGGAGAAACTGCGCGGCGAGTTCCACTTCGTGCGGACGAAGCGCAACGAGGGCCGCGATTGGCTGCTCTTCAAGGGCAAAGACCAGTTCGTTGTCACCGGATATTCGCCGGTGGGCACGCGGTCCGTGAAGAGCGGCCGGACCATGGAGGAGATCGCGTCCGACGCCGGGCAGCGGTGGCACCCCGCGGTGCCGCCCGAGGCGGCCGGCCCCGCGACGTCGCGTCGGGGGCGGGCCGCCAAGACCGGCCGCGGCCGCGGGCGGCGCAAGGCCGCGGCCGGAGAGGAGGGCGCGGATCCCTTTCCGGCGCCGTTCGCGCCGATGCTCGCCCAGAGCGTCGACGCCCCGTTCGATCGGACCGGCTGGCTCTTCGAGGTGAAGTGGGACGGTGTGCGGGCCCTCGCGTACGTCCGCCGGCAGGGGGCGCTGCAGGAGGTCGGCCTGCTCAGCCGCACGCGGCGCCGGCTCAACGCACAGTTCCCCGAGATCGTCGACGCCGTATCGCGGCTGGAGGTCCGGAGCGCCGTGCTCGACGGCGAGATCATCGCGCCGGACGAGCAGGGCCGCGCCAGCTTTGCGCGGCTCCAACGCCGGCTGCACGTGGATCCCTCGGCGCCGGACGGCGACGCGTCGCGCCGGATCAGCGTGGTCTACGCGGTCTTCGACTGCCTGTACCTCGACGGGCGCGATCTCCGGCAAGCCCCGCTGGCGGAACGCCGCCGGATCTTGGACGCGCTCGAGTTGCCGGCGGGCCTCCTCAGAACCGACACCGTCGCGGAACGGGGCCTGGCGTTGTTCGCCGCCGCGCGCGAGCACGGGCTGGAGGGCATCGTCGCCAAGCGGGCCGCGAGCCCGTACCGGCCCGGCGTGCGGAGCCCGGACTGGCAGAAGGTGAAGGCGCGCGACACCGTCGAGGCGGTCGTCGGCGGCTTCACGCGCGGAAAGGGCCAGCGCGCCCGGTCCTTCGGCGCGCTCGTGCTCGGCCAGTACGACCCCGAGACCGGTCATCTGGTCCCGGTGGGGCAGGTCGGCGGGGGGTTGAGCGACGCGGACGTCCGGGCCCTGCGCCGCCGGCTGGACCCGCTCGTCGTGGCGACCTCGCCGTTTACGCCGCGCCCGCGGCCGCTCGCCCCGCCGACGTGGGTGCGCCCCGAGGTCGTCGTGGAGGTGGCGTACGGCGGGTGGACTCCCGACGGCGTGCTGCGATTCCCGGTATTCGTGCGCGTGCGGGACGACGTGCCGGCGCAGGACGTGCTCGTCTCCCGCGCCGCGGCGGTGGCGGCGTCCGGGGACGAGGTGGGACGGGAGCCGGAGGCTGCGGGTCACGGCAGCGAACCCGAGGCCGCACCCCCGGCGCCAGCGCGCGGGGCGCGCCAGCCGCGGCTGTCGCGAGGCGGGGCCGGCCGCCTCGGGGCGGCCCCGGCGCCGGAAGCGCCGGCCGGCTTGGCCTTCACCAACCTCGACAAGGTGTTCTTTCCTGGGGCCGGCATCACGAAGGGTGACGTCGTCGAGTACTATCGGCGCGTCGCCCCGTACGTGCTGCCGCACCTGCGCGATCGGCCGCTGTCGCTCCGGCGGTTTCCAGACGGGATCGACGGCGAGGCGTTCTTTCAAAAGGACGTGCCCGACGCGCCGCCGTTTGCCCGCCGAATGCGCATCTGGTCGGACCAGGGACGGCGGGATATCGAGACCGTGGTCGGGGGGGACGAGGCCACGCTGCTGTGGCTGGCCCAGCTCGGGTGCATCGAGATGCACGCGTGGTTCTCGCGCACCACGCCCATCCGCGGCGCGGGCGGCGAGCGCGGGGCCGCCGTGTTTGCGGGGTCGGAAGAGACGCTGGAGCAGAGCGTGCTCAACTACCCGGATTACGTGGTCTTCGACATCGACCCGTTCATCTATCCGGAGGGCGCGCGGCCCGTGCGCCGCCACGGCGAGCTCGACCCCGACTACACGCGGCGAGGCTTTGACGCCGCGCGCCGGGCCGCGCTGTGGGTGGAGGAGGCGCTCTCGTCGCTCGGCCTGCGGTCGTTCGTCAAGACGTCGGGCAAAACGGGCGTTCACGTCTTCGTGCCCCTCGCGCGCGAGTACACGTACGCGCAGACGCACGCGTTCGCGAAGACGCTCGCCGAATGGCTGGTCCGCGGGCATCCGGAGGAGCTGACCACCGCCTGGGCGGTGGAGGAACGTCGCGGGAAGGTCTTTGTCGACTACAATCAAAACGTGCGCGGCAAGACGCTCGCGAGCGTGTACAGCCTACGGCCGGTGCCCGAGGCGACGGTCAGCGTACCGGTCACGTGGGACGAGCTGCGGGCCGGCGTGGATCCGCTCTCGTGGACGCCGGCCACGGTGTTCGACCGTCTGGAGCGTGTCGGCGACCTCTGGGCCGGCATTCTCGAGACGCCCCAGCATCTCGCCGGCGCCGCGCCGGGGACGGCGCGGTCCAGGCGCCGCTGATCCCGCGGCGACGGCACGGCGCGCGGTCGCGACCACGCGCACGGACGAGGATGGGTCTTCATCACGAAGGGCGGCTGCGACGGCGTCGCGACGACGCGCGCACGGACGAGGAATCGTTCGGAGCAAGGCGAAGGAACCGATACGGGCGGCCCTCGGGCCGTCATCTCCCGCGGAGGAGCGTGCCAGCGATGTCCGGACATCCGGAGTGGGTGTGGTTCGACGGTGAAATCGTGCCCTGGGAGCGGGCGACGGTGCACGTGTCCACGGCGACCGTGCTCCGCGGCGCCAACGTGTTCGAAGGCGTGCGCGCGTACTGGAACAGCGACGAGCGCGAGCTCTACATCTTTCGAAACGACGAGCATCTCAGGCGTCTTCGCAACTCCGCGAAGATCATGCGCATGGCGATCCCGTGGTCGCCGGAGGAGCTGACGCGCGCCCAGGTCGAGGTCCTGCGCGCCAACCGTTACGAGGGGCCCGTGTGGTTTCGCCTGAGCCTGTACGTCGGCGAGGGCGAGGGGCGTACGTTTCCCCCGGCGGAGGCCCGGATCGGGGGGTTCATCCTGCCGCGACTCTCGCCGCACGGCGAGGAGGTCACGGCCGGCGTGGACACCTGCATCAGCACGTGGACGCGCATCGCGGATACCAACGTTCCGCCGCGCGTCAAAGCCGGCGCGAACTACCATCAGGCCCGGCTGGCCTCCGTGGAAGCGCGCCTCAACGGGTATACGGGGCAGCCGATCCTGTTGAACGAGCGCGGCAAGGTCTCGGAGGGACCGGGGGCGTGCTTCGCCATGGTCCGGGATGGGGTCCTCGTCACCCCGCCGATCACGTCCAACATCCTGGAGTCGATTACCCGCGAGACCATCCTGGAGCTGGCCCGCGACGTCCTGAAGATGCCGGTGCAGGAGCGCGAGATCGATCGCACGGAGCTGTACATCGCCGACGAGGCGTTCTTCTGCGGCACCGGCGCGGAGATCACCCCGATCAATTCGGTCGACCACTACCCCGTGGGGACGGGGAAGCCGGGACCGGTGACTCACCGGCTGCAGGAAACGTACTTCGGTGTGGCCGAGGGACGGGTCGCGCAGTACCGGCGGTGGCTGACGCCGGTCTACGGCGGGGTCAAGGCCGCGGCGCGGGGATAGGCTGCCGGGTTGCGATTGTGTTGGGGGGCGCCGCGCGGCGCCCCTCCGACGTCTTATCGCCGCGCGGCCTCCCGCGGCGCGTAGAGCTCCTGCCGGCGGTGCCGGAGCGACGGCAGCTTTTCGCGCACGCGCGCGATCCGCGCGAGATCCACCTCGGCCGTCACCACGCAGGCCTCTTCGCCCGCGTCGGCCAGCGTCACGCCCATCGGGTCGAGGAGCCGGCTGCGGCCGGCGCAGATCGTCCCCACCTGGTCCGCCGCGGCGACGAAGATCGTGTTTTCGATCGCCCGCGCCGCGAGCAGCGTCGTCCAGTGATGCTCCTTGAGCGGTCCCGCCACCCACGCAGCCGGCAGCAACAGCACGTCGCCCCCCGCGACCGCCACGGCGCGCGCGAGCTCCGGGAAGCGCAACTCGTAGCACACGAGCAGCCCCAGCGTCCCGAGCGGGGTGCGGACGACCCCCGGGGGTTCGGCGCCGGGGACGATCCGGTCCGACTCACGATATCCAAAGGCGTCGTAGAGATGCGTCTTGCGGTAGGCGAGCGCGAGATCGCCGTCCGGCCCGAGGAGCACGGCGGTGTTGTAGGCGCGCGTGCGCTCGTCCGGAGCGCTCTCGTACACGCCGCAACCGACATAGAGGTGATGCCGCCGCGCTTCCGCGGCGAGCGCGGATACAAAGGGCCCGTCGATCGGTTCGGCGACCTGGGCGGCCGCCACCGGGCTCTCGGGCGCGATGAACGCCATGAACACTTCCGGGAGCAGCGCCAGGTCGGCGCCCCGGCGTTTCGCCTCCCGAATCGCGAGCCGGGCGGTCTCGAGGTTCTCTTCCTTCCGGGGCGATGAAACCTGCTGGCACAGCGCGATACGCATGAACGCCTCCCTGCGGGGCGCGAGCCGCCGCCGCGGTGGGGTAGTTCACCGGGGACGCGGGCGTCCCTGCCCGGGCAGAGGGATCCCGGCGTTTCGCAGGCGCGCGGGGACGGGCCGCCTCGGCGCGTATGCCGCGACGAACTCCGCGCCGAACAAAAAGGTGCAGGCCAGGGCATAGATCCATGCCAGCAGCGCCACGACCACGCCGAGTGACTGGTAGAGAGCCGTGTAGTCCGCTACGCGGCCGATGTACAGGCCGAGCACGTAGCTGGTGGCCTGCCAGAGCACGGTCGCGATCACGGCGCCCGGCCACGCCTCGCTCCAGCGGACGGAGACGTTGGGTAAAAATCGGTAGCCGACCCAAAAGATGCCGAACTGCGCCACGACGGGGAACAGCGCGAGGATGCGTCCGCCGCCGTGCCGGGGGTCCAGCGGAATCCCGAGGATCGGCGCCAGCCCGGCTTGCCTCAACAAGCGCAGGGTCAGCACGGTGGAGACCATCACGCTGATGAAGATCAGCAGCGAGCCGACCATCATCAGGACGCCCACGGCGAACCGGGCCGGCAGGAGACGGCCGTGGCATTCGAAGACGCGATCCAGGGCCACCTGGATGGCCCCGAACACGCCGGTCGCCGCGACGATCAGGGTCACGCTGCCGAACCACCCGAGCGACGCCCGATGGCCGTAGGCGTCCTGCACGGTACGCAGCAGGATGTCGGGATGCTGGGCGCCGCCCACCAGCCGCGAGATGATCCGGTCGGGGTGGGCGTGCGGGAACGCGACGTTGATGAAGACCGCGAACAGAATCAGGAGCGGCAGGAGCGAGAACAGCGCGTAAAAGCTGATGGCCGCAGCCGAAAACAGGTCGCCGTGGTACCACAACCCGGCGATCGCGCGGACGGCCGCCGTCGCCGCGCGTCGAAGACGGGGCGGCGTCCTAGCCGCGAGCTCGTACGGGTTGGCGATCCGATGGCGCAGCATCGTTGGGTCAAATATTCCCCGCGGCCGGTCCCGTGCCGCGCCGCACCCGGAGGTGCTCCATGACGACGCGGCCGGCCATCCGAGCGCGCAGCCTCGGATCGCTGTGGCATACCATGTGCGCGGGCGTGTTCCTGCTGGCCGCGACCGGCGTTTCTGCCCCCGCCGCGGCGCCGGCGCCCGCACCCGCGGGCGCGGACGTCCTGACGTTCCACGGCGACTTCGCCCGCACCGGATGGGACGCCAATGAGCCGACCCTCACGCCGGACACCGTCCGCGCGGGGAGGTTTGGGAAGCTCTGGACGGCCTCGGTCGAGGGGGAGATCTACGCCGAGCCGCTCGTCGTTTCGGGCGTGGCCGCGGGCGGCGCGACGCGCACGATGATTTACACCGTGACGGAGCGGGATCTCGTCTACGCGCTCGACGCCGCCACCGGCCGGGTCGTGTGGGGCCCGGTGTCCGTGGGCTCACCGGTGCCGCGCGCGTCGTTGCCGTGCGGCAACATCGATCCGGTCGGCATCACGAGCACGCCGGTCATCGACCGCGCATCCTCCACGCTGTACCTGGTCGGGCTCACGACCCCGGACGGCGGGCGGACGAAAGTGTACAAGGCCGCGGCGCTCGACCTGGCGAGCGGCCGGATGCGCCCGGGCTGGCCCGTGACGATCGCGCCCCCAGCGTCGGACGGCCGGCAGTTTGCGCCGGCCGCGCAGCAGCAGCGCGCCGCGCTCGGGCTGGCCCACGGCGTGCTCTACGTCCCCTTCGGCGGCTACTTCGGCGACTGCGGGCAGTATCACGGGTGGGTGATCGGCGTCCCGGTGGGCGATCCCGGGCACCAGCAGTCGTTCGCCGTGCCCACGCAGCGCATGGGCGCGATCTGGGCGGCCGGGGGCGTTTCGATCGACGCCGCGGGCAACCTCTACGTCTCGACCGGCAACAGCGAGTCTGGCGGCGCCGTGGACTTCGGCAACGCGGTGCTCCGGCTCCAGACGGAGCCGGCGCTGCGCTTCTCGCGCGCGACGCGGGACTACTTCGTGCCGAGCAACTTCGTCGCGCTGAATGCGGGCGACGTCGACCTCGGCTCGGCGGCCCCGCTCCTGCTCCCGCCGCAACCCGGTCCGGTGCCGCACCTCATCTTCATCGCTGGCAAGCAGGGCGTCGGCTACCTGATCAACGCCGACGACATGGGCGGCCTTTCCAAGGGCGACGGCGTGACGGGTGAGGGGGTGTACAGCCGCTGCGTCTTTGGCTCCTGCCGCGGCGGGCGGCCGGAGGTGTTTTCCGCCGCGGCGTACTGGGACGGCGGATCCGCGGGCCGGTTCGTCGTGGTCCCGGGCCGCGGTCCCCAGCCCGCGCCGTGCCGGGGCACCGGCGGCGTTGCCGCGCTCAAGCTCGGGGCCGCCGGGGGCGCGGGATTCGACGTGGCGTGGTGCAGCGGATCGATGAGCAACGCGGGCGCGCCCGCCGTGTCGAGCGCCGGCGCATCCGGCGGGCTCGTGTGGGTGGTCGACAGCGCGGAGGGCGTGCTGCACGCGCTCAACGCCGTCACGGGCGCGGACGTATACGCGTCATCCGGTCCGGACCTGCTGGGGAGCGCGCACCAGTTCATCACCCCGGCGATCGCCGCGGGGCACGTCTACGTCGGCGCCGGGCACACCGTGGCAGCGTACGGATTGAGGTAGGCCGGCCCGCGGCCCTAGGCGGAACGCGCGTCCGGCGCGAGGTTCGCGGGAAGCAGACGCTCCACGATCACGACGTCCTTCCACACGCCGTCGAGCCGTGCGTGCTTGTGGTACGTGCCCACCTCCCGGAACCCGAGGCCGCGCAACAGGGCGAGGCTCGCCGTGTTTTCTGGAAAGACGCGGGACACGAGCTTCCACAGCCCTGCGCGCTCGGCCGCGCCGATCAGCGCCAGCATGGCGGCGCGCCCCGCGCCGCGGCCCCGGCTGTGGCGCGCCACGTACACCGAGAACTCGGCGATCCCGGCGTAGCACTCCCGCGCGCGATAGGAGGACGTGGATGCAAACGCGACGACCGCGCCCCCATCCTCGACGACGACAATCGGATGCCGGCCGTCGAACCAGCCCGCCACGTCCTCGGGCGTGCGTACCCGCGTTTCGAATGTGGCCACCCGGTCTTCGATTCCCTGATTGTAAATCGCCGCGATGGCGGCCGCATCTGCGGGCGTGGCGGAGCGGGCGTGCATCCGGTCACCTCCTACACGGCGGTTCACGTGCGCCGGACAGCGCGACGCCCCCGGAGTGTCTCCGAGGGCGTCCCGGCCCACGAAGATTGTAGCACGCGCGGTATCGCGCGGTCGAACGTACGCGCCGCCGGCGGCCCGGGGGCGATCGCCGCGACCCCTCCGGCGGCGCGGGCCGCCTCCGGCTGACGCCGCGATATCCCTCGACGGGAGCGCGGGGCGGCCCGTCCGGCATGACGCCGGCCGCGCCTCGAGAATGCGGGTCAGAAGTAGTTCGACGTGATCCCGCCGTCCGCGACGAGGACGCTCCCGTTGACCCAGCTGGCTTCGTCCGACGCGAGGTAGAGGGCCAGATTGACGATGTCCTCCGGCCGGCCGAACCGCCCCATCGGAATGCGGTCGAGACGCCGCTGCTTCGCCTCGGGATTGTTGAGCAACCATGAGGTCAACAGCGGCGTCTCGATCGGGCCCGGCGCGATCGCGTTCGTGCGGATCTGCTTCGGGCCGAACTGGACGGCGAGCGACTTGGTCAGCGCGATCACGGCGCCCTTGCTCGCCGTGTACGCGTCCTGCGGCACGGTGCACCCGACGAGCGCGACGAACGACGCCACGTTGATGATCGATCCTCCGCCGGCCCGCAGCAGCTGCGGGATGCCGTGCTTGCAGCAGAAGAAGATGCCTTTGACGTTGACGGCCATGACCTGATCCCATACGGCCTCGTCGATGTCGACCACGGACCCGTCGCGCTCGGGAAAGATGCCCGCGTTGTTGTACAGCACGTCCAGGCGACCGAACTCGCGGACGCCGAGGCGCACCGCGTGCTCCACCTGCGCTTCGTTGGCGACGTCGGCGCGCACGGCGATCGCGCGCCCGCCGCGCCGCGTGATCTCGGCGACCGTGGCGTCCAGCGCGGGCTCGGCGACGTCGGCGGCGATGATCCGCGCCCCCTCCCGCGCGAACACGACGGACGCGAGCCGGCCCATGCTGCCGCCCGCGCCGGTGATCAGCGCCACCTTGTCATGCAGCCTCATCCAAGACCTCCTCGGCGGGACCGGCGCCGGAGCACCCCGACACGGCCGGCCCGTCTCCCCTCGCCGACCATCGAAGGCGCGGCGTTAGATGCGCTCGAAATTGCGTGCAAGCTCCCAGCACGTCACCGCGCGATCGTAGGCCTGCTGTTCGAGGCGTCCCGTGTGGAGGTAGTGCTCCACCACCCGGTCTCCGAACGCCGCGCGCGCGATCTCGCTGCGCGCGAGCTCGTCCAGAGCCTCCCGCAGCGTCTCCGGCACGCGCCGAAGGCCCTCGACGCGGTAGGCGTCGCCGTCGACCCTCGGCGGCGGCTCGACGCGGCGCTCGATGCCCCATAGTCCCGCGGCAATCATCGCCGCGAACGCCAGGTATGGGTTGACGTCCGCGCCCGGAATCCGATTCTCCACGCGCAGGCTGCCGCCGTCCCCGATCACCCGGAAGCCGCAGGTGCGGTTGTCGCGGCTCCAGACCGCGAACACCGGCGCAAAGGTGCCGGCGACGTAGCGCTTGTACGAGTTGACGTACGGGGCAAAGAAGTACGCGAGCTGCCGGGCGCCTTCGATCTGGCCGCCCAGGTAGTGGCGGAATAGATCCGGCATGTCCGCGCCGTCCGCCCCCGCCCGGTGAAAGAGGTTCCGCGTTCCCGCCCGGTCCCACAGGCTGCTGTGCACGTGACAGGACGAGCCGGCGACGTCCGCGCGCCACTTCGCCATGAAGGTCACGGCGACGCCGTTCGCAGCGGCGATCTCCTTGACCGCCTGCTTCAGCAGCGTGTGGCGGTCCGCCATGTCCACGGGCGGCGCGTAGCGCAGGTTGATCTCGTGCTGCCCCGGGCCCCATTCCCCCTTGCTGAACTCCACGGGTACGTCCGCGGCGACCGCGTGATTGCGGATCTGCCGGATCAGCCACTCCTCCCTGGTCCCCTGCAGGATGTGGTAGTCCTCGGCGTACTGACCGTACGGCGCCAGGTCGTGGTAGTGCTTCTCGCGCGCGCGCTCGTAGGTGTCGCGGAAGAGGTAGAACTCGAGCTCCGACGCCATCATCGGCAGCACGCCGGCCTGCTCGGCCCGCGCCACCTGCGCCTGCAGCAGTTGGCGGGGGGATTCGGGGACGGGCGCGCCGGCGTCGTCGCAGACGTCGCACAAGACGAGCGCGGTCCGCTCCAGCCACGGGATCCGGCGCAGCGTGGAGAGATCGGGCCGGAGGTGGAAATCGTGGTAGCCTGTGCCCCAGCTCGTGAGGCGATACCCGGGCAGCGGCTCCATCTCCACGTCGCAACCGAGCAGGTAGCTGCAGGCGTGCACGCCGTCCCCCGCGACCTCGTCGACGAAGAACCCGCCGGTGACCCGCTTTCCCATGAGCCGGCCCTGCATATCGACCATCGCGGCGATCACGGTATCGATGCCGCCCTGGGCCACCTCCCGCCGGAGGTCGTCGAGCGAGAGCCGGCCGGGCGCGGAGCGCGTCATGAGCCACCGTCCTCCGTTGCGGCGCTGGGGCCCATCACGATGGCGGCCCCGGGATCGAACGACAGCCACACGCGCCCCCCTTGCGGATAGGCGCGGCGTCCTGCTCCGGACACGTCCACGCTGAGGTACTCACCCTCCACGTCGACGATGAGACGGACGACGGGGCCGAGAAACGTCCGCGTCACCAGCGTGCCCGCGAGCACGTTGGCGCGCCCGCACGGCGGCGGGCCGCCGTCTACCGTCAGCGTGATCGCTTCGGGCCGCACGACGAGCGTCGCGGCCCGGCCCGCCGGGACCGCCGCGCCGGGCGGCAAGCGCAGGGTCCGCCCGCGATAGGCGAGCGTCCCGTCCGCCCCGACGACGCCGGCGAGCCTGTTCATCGAGCCGATGAAGCTCGCGGTAAATTCGGTCTTGGGCTCGCCGTACACCTCTTCGGGAGGCCCGACCTGCTCGATGCGGCCGCGGGACATGACGACGACGCGGTCCGAGAGGGAGAGGGCCTCCTCCTGATCATGCGTCACGTACAACGCCGTGATCCCGAGGCGCGTTTGGATCCGGCGGATCTCGTTCCGCAGGGTCACGCGCACCTTGGCGTCCAGCGCGGACAGCGGTTCGTCCAGGAGCAAAATCCGCGGCTCGATCGCGAGCGCTCGGGCCAGGGCGACCCGTTGCTGCATGCCGCCCGAGAGCTAGTGCGGATACCGCCCGCCCGCATCGGGGAGCCCGATGAGCTCCAGCAGCTCGCCGACGCGGCGCCGCACTTCCTGCGATGGCCGGCGGGCGACCCGGAGACCGTACCCGATGTTCTGGGCGGCGGTCATGTTCGGAAAGAGACTGTACTGCTGAAACACCATCCCGAAGCCGCGGCGTTCCGGGGACACGCCGGTGAGATCGCGGCCGTCGAGGAGCACGCGTCCGCGGTCGGGCGTCTCGAAGCCGGCGACGATGCGCAGCGTGGTCGTCTTGCCGCATCCGCTCGGCCCGAGCAGCGACACGAGCTCGCCGCGCTCGACGGAGAGCGTGACGTCCGACAGCGCCGCGGCGTGCCCGAACGTCTTGCACAGACCTTCCAGCTCGAGAAAGGCCATGGCTATCGCAGCGCCGCGCCCTGCATCTGGCCGGGCGCCCGGCGGCTTGCCCACAGGATGGCGACGGACGACGCCCAGGTGATGAGAAACGACAGGACGGCCAAGGCCGCGCCGTACTTGGGGTCCGTGCGCCACACCTGGTTGAGGTACAAGGGGTAGGTCTCATACGCCGAGCCGACGAGGAACAGGGCGAGCGTAAACTCCCCCATGACGAGCGCAAACCCGAGGAGCGCGGCGCTCGTAATGCCCGGCCACAGATTGGGGACGATCACGGTGAGGAACCGCCGCCACCACCCCGCGCCCAGGCTCTGCGCCGCTTCGCTCAACGTGCGGCTGTCGACGGCCGCGAGCCCGTTTTCGACCGCGCGGTACGCGAACGGCAGCGTGAGCACCGTGTAGGCGAGCACGAGCAGCGCGGCCGTCCCGGTGAGCGCCAGGGGCGGATGCGAGTAGAGCTGGATCAGCCCGAGGGCGAGCGTCACGGCCGGCACGACGAAGGGGAGGAACGCCGTCAGCTCGAGCAGCGGTTTGAGCGCGCGCGCCCGCGTGTGCACCCAAAACGTCGTGAACGTCATGAGCGACACGCCGAGCACGACCGTGCCGGCGGCGAGGACGAGCGAATGCGCCATGTAGGCGCCAAACTCGCCATCCCCGAGCGACTGACGGTAGTGCGCGAGCGTCAGGCGGCCGCCGTCGAGCAGCGTGAACCCGAGGATGCCGCTGAGCGGCAGGAGGAGGTAGAGGAAGAACAGCGCAACGACGAGGCGCTGGATCACCGCATCCACCGCCGCGCGCGCCGGTTTGCGGCCTGGTAGACGAGGATGGCGGCCGCGATGACCACGGTCATCCCCACGCCGAGCGCGTTGGCGAGCCCGGCGTCGAACGAGACGTCCCCGTTGATCAGCGTGCCGATGCGGAGCGGCACGAGGTTGATCGCCCCGCTGCTCAGGCTGTACGCGGTCGCGTAGGCGCCGAACGCGTTGGCGAACAGCAGGGCTGTGGCGCCGATCAGCGGCGGCGCGAGCACCGGGACGCCGATGTCCCGCCAGAACCGCCACGCCCCGGCGCCGAGGTTGCGCGCGGCTTCCTGCCACTCGCGGCGCAGCGCGGCGCAGGCCGGCACCGCAAGCAACACCATGAGCGGTAGCTGGAAGTAGGTGTACACCAACACGAGCCCGAGGTACGAGTAGATGGTGAAGCCGAGGTCGTTGTACAGGCTGACGTGAAAGACCGCCTGGAACGCGACGGTCACCCACCCCACGACCCCCAGCGTCGTGATGAACGCAAAGGCGAGCGGCACGCCCGCGAAGTTGCTCGTCACCGTGCAGAACGTGATGACCAGGGTCCGCCGGTGGCGCAGCTCGCCCTGCGCAACGGCGTAGGCGACCGCCGTGCCGGCGACCGCCCCCACGAGCGCGGTCTCGACGGACAGGGCCACGCTGGTGCGAAACGCCTCGAGATACTGTGGCGCGAGCGCCCGCCGGAAATTGTCCAATCCCGCGCCGCCGCCCGGCGAGGCAAAGGCGCCGGCGACCATCTGAGCGACGGGGAGGATGAGAAACAGCGTGACGAACACGGCAAACGGCGCGAGTCCCGCCGCCGTGCCGAACAGGCGCATGACCTGCCCCCGGCGCGCGGCGTGCATCCCGGGACGGCGGATCGCAACCGTGTTCATCGCCGGCCCGGCAGGGAGCCGCCCGGGTCCAAACAAACGGCGCTCAACGCGAGAGCGGTTGCGGGGGCGGGCCGCGGTGAGGCCCGCCCCGCTTGCCGGGGACCTATCCCATGACCTTCGGTCCCCACTGATCCTTGACGACCGCCTGCGCCGCGGCGAGCGCCTTGAGGTCGGTGAGGTAGACGACCTTGGAAAATGCCGAGGCCGGCGGCAGCTTCGCCGCAAGATCGGCCGGCACCGTGAGCTGCTTCATCCGCACCGGCACGGCATACCCCTGGAGCAGGCCGAGCTGGCCCTCGTCGCTGAACAAATACTCCTGGAAGAGCTTGGCCGTGTTCGGGTGCGGCGCCCATTTGTTGATCACGGAGACGTACGGCGAGGCGACGGACCCGTCGGACGGAATCACCACCTCGTAGGCGGGACCGCCCTTCTGCTTGACGGCGTCGCGGTCGGCGAGGTTGAGAAACGTCCAGCGGATCGCGACGCCCGCTTCGCCGGTCTGCATCGACGCCAGCTCCGCCTTGACGGGGATGAAGTTGCCGGCCTTCTTGAGCTTGGCGAAGTACTCGATGCCCGGCTCGACGTTCGTGATGCTTCCGCCGTTCGCGTACGCGGCCGACACGACCGCCGCAAACGCGTCGAACGCCTGACGCGGATCCTGGTCGATCGTCACCATGTTCTTGAAGGCGGGATCGAGCAGGTCGTGCCAGGTCTGCGGCGGCTTCTTCACGCGGGCCGTGTTGACCGCAAACGACATCACGCCGGAGTACTCGGCGACCCAGTACCCGTTGGGGTCTTTGAGGGTGTCCCCGATCGCGCTCCAGTGCGCGGTCTTGTACGCCTGTACGATGCCGCGCTGTACCGCCACCGGACCCCACTGAAATCCGACATCGCCGATGTCACCGATCGGGTGAGCCTTTTCCGCCTCGAACTTCTGCAGTTCCTGGGCGGAGCTGAGGTCCCCCTCGGGTTTGTAGATCGAGGTCACGCCGTACTTCGTCTTGAAGCCGGCAAAGATGCCCTCCCAGTTCGCCCAGTCGGGCGGCATCCCGTAGGCGTGCAACTGCAGGCCTTCCTTCTTGGCGGCCGCCGTGAGCTCCGCGATGGACATCGATCCCCCCGGCGTCGCGGCGCCGGCGCGATCGCCGAACCGTGATCCGGCCGCGAGCCCAAGTCCGGCTGCGCCGGCCCAGGCGAGAAATCGCCGGCGCGTCACCCGCGCGAGCGCGCGCGCGTGCCGGGCTTCGGAGAGACTCTCCCGCATGATCGGTTCCCCCTCGCTTGCGTGGTCGCACCGGCACTCCCGGCGCGAGAATCGCTCCCCGGGTTCCATGGCCGCGCAGGAGAACCCTCTTCCCCCGGTAAACGCGGGGTACAGCATCACGCAAGCCCGAGCGGAGCGACGACAGAGCGCCTCCCGTCCAGGGGAACCGGCGGTACGGAGTGTGATCGCCATGGCAGGATCGCGCCAGACACGGTTGGTGATCACGGCGCGGCGGGCGTACGATCCGCCGGCCGCCGACGATGGGCCGCGGGTTCTCGTTGACCGGCTGTGGCCGCGGGGCGTGAGCAAGGACCGCCTTCGCATCGTGGCATGGCTGCCCGATCTCGGACCGAGTCCCGGCCTGCGGAAGTGGTTCGGTCACGATCCGGCGCGATGGGATGAGTTCCGGCGGCGCTACCGCCTGGAGCTCGCGTCCAAGACGGGGCTGCTTCGGGATCTGTGCGCGTACGCGCGCGGCGGGCGGCTCACGCTGGTCTATGGCGCACGCGATCCCGAGCACAACCAAGCGGTCCTGGTCCGGGAGGCGCTCCTGGAGATGGCCTCCGTCGCGCCCGCGCCCGGGACGGGCGGCGCTCCGCCGAAGCGGCGCTCGCGCGCTTCACGTGGTTCGGCTCGACCGGCGCGCGAACGGGCTCCCGGCCGGCCGTCCGCATCGAGACGGTCGCGATAACGTGGGGCGGGCGCCCGCGTCGCGCGCGGAGCGGCTCGCCGCGCTCGGCGCCCGCACCTTCGACGTGCTCGTGGTGGGGGGCGGCATCACCGGTGCGGGGGTGGCGCTGGATGCCGCCGCGCGGGGGCTGTCGGTGGCCCTCGTCGAGCGGTCCGACTTTGCCGAGGGTACCAGCAGCCGGTCGACCAAGCTCGTACACGGCGGCCTCCGGTATCTTCCCATGCTCGATATCCGCCTGGTTCGCGAAGATCTCGTGGAGCGGGGGCGTCTTCTGCGCAATGCGCCGCACCTCGTTCGCCCCTTGCCGTTTGTGCTTCCGCTGTACGAGGGAGCCCGGCGGCCGCTTGGGCTTCGGCTCCCCGGCCTGCTTGAGCCGTGGCTGCCGCTCGGGCTTCGATGCGGCTTGTGGGCGTACGATCGCCTCGCAGCCGCCGGACCTGCCCGCGGGCTGCCGCGTCACCGCGGGCTCAGCGAGGACGCGGCGGTCCTGCTGGTCCCGCCGATGCGCCGCCGGGGGCTACGCTCCGCCTACCTCTACTATGACGCGGTCGCGGACGACGCGCGGCTGACCATCACCGTACTCCGCACCGCGGTCTCACGCGGGGCCGTGGTGTGCAACTACGCATCGGTCGAGGGGTTCGTCGTCGACGGCGGGCGGGTGACCGGGGCGAAGGTGACCGACCGCGTGACGGGCGCACGCCTCATCGTCAGGGCGCGCGTCGTGGTCAACGCAACGGGTGTCTGGGCCGATGCCGTGGCCGGGTTGATCGCGCCCCCCGGCTTCCGCCTGCGCCGGGCCAAGGGCGTTCACCTCGTCGTTCGCGCGGATCGCCTGCCGGTGCGACGCGCCGCATTCGTGCTCCCGGAGACGGACGACGGCCGCCTGGCGTTTGTTGTGCCCTGGCAGGGCGCGGTGTTGGTCGGAACGACGGACACGGCGTGGGACGGTCCGCCGGGCGCGCCCGCCGTCGACGGCGGCGAGGTCGACTACCTGCTCGACCACGCATCCAGGTTTTTGGACGCGCCGCTGCGCCGGGACGCCGTGCTCGGGGTGTACGCCGGACTGCGGCCGCTGGTCAGCGCATCCCCGGATCGATCCAGCGCGCGCCTGTCGCGCCGCCACGAGGTCGTCCGGACCGGGCCGGGTTTTGTGACCATCGTAGGCGGCAAGTTGACGAGCTACCGCAAGATGGCCGAGGACGCCGTGAACGAAGCGTTGGGACTCCGCGCCGGCACCGCCTCTCCGACCCGCGGTCTCCCGCTCGACGGCGCCCCCGCGTCCGCCGCGGTGGGCCGGGAGGTGTGGCGCGAGGGGCGGCGGGCGGGCTTGCCGCGGCCCACGATGGTGCACCTCGTCCGAGCCTATGGGACGCGGTGTCGCGGGCTCCTCGAGGCGATCGCGGACCGCCGCGTGCTCGCCGAGCCGCTCGCACCGGGTCAGCCGCACGTTGCCGCGGAGGTCGTCGCCGCGGCGCGGGACGAGATGGCGTTGACCGTGGCCGATGTGTTGCTCCGGCGCACGCGCCTCGCGCATGTGCTACCGGGACACGGGGTGGAGGTCGCGCCCCGCGTGGCCCGGCTGATGGCGGAAGAGCTGGGATGGTCCGCCGAGGCAGAACATCGGGCGGTCCGGGAGTACGCGGCCGTCGCGGCGTCGCTCGCCGTTCCTGGCATTCCGCGCGTCGCCGGTCCCCGCGAAGCGGCGTCTGCGGCGCGGCCTTCACAGGAGGAGCGCACCCGGCGCGCCGAATGACGCGCCTGGGTTGCTGCGCGCCGGGCCGGCGGGGCGCGGCGCGCGTGGGAGGCGGGGAGGAGCAACGATGTTCACGGCCTTTGTCATGATCCAGACCGAGCGCCGCCGCACGCAGGAGGTCGCGCGCCGTCTCGCCGAGGTGTCCGGCGTGGCCGAGGTCTACTCCGTAACGGGCGAGTGGGACATCATCGCCGTGCTGCGCCTCAAGGACTATCAAGACCTCGCGGACACGGTGACCGGCGCCATGGTGGAGATCCCGGGGATCGTCCGGACCAACACGCACCTTGCGTTCCGGGCGTACCCGCAGTCGTTGCTCGAGCGGTCGTTCTCCGTCGGACTGGAGGACGATCCGGCGGCGGGCGGGCAGGGACCGAGAGCGTAGGCGGGTCGCCGCGCGGCGCGTGTTACAATCGTGGCGCGGCGATGCGATTTCGGCCGGAGGTCGACTACTATGAGGTCCTGCAGGTGCACCCGCGCGCCTCGCAGGACATGGTCAAAAAGGCGTACCGCACGCTCATGGGCGAGATGGGCGCGCACCCCGATCTCGGCGGCGACGAGGAGCGGGCGAAGCTCATCAACGAGGCGTACACCGTCCTCGGCGATGCGGATCTCCGCGCCGCCTACGATCGCGCGCGTGCGCGGGGTTCCCCGCAGGGCGCGCCGGCCGGCGGCGCCGGGGTCGACCGTGTCGCGGCGTTTCTGCAAAAGATCATGCTGTCCGCGGCGGTCGTCGCGGCCGGCATGACGCTCGCGAGGCTGCTGGAGAACCCCGTCTTGAGCCTGGCCGATCTCGTCGTGATGGTCGGCGTGCTCCTCAGGATCTGGAGCCAGGTGACCGCGCTCGGGAGGCGATAGTCCGGCCTGCACTCCCTGACCCCCGCATGAAGCTTCGGCCCGGAGCCTGCGCGCACCACGCTCACCGTCAGCGGGGCGGCGCGACATGAGCCTCGACCCGCGGGCCATAGACGCTCCTCGGTTGAGCCGGCCGTCGCGGACTCAGCCGGCGACGGAGCCGTCGGGGTAGAGCAACAGCACGTCGCACGGCGCGTGGTCGACGACGAAGCGCACGGTTGGGCTGAGGTGCCGCCGCGGAAACTTGGGCGGCGGGCCATGCTTGGGCGGCGGGGGGCCATGCTTGGGCGGCGGCGGGGGACCTCCCTCGGCGGCCCCGAGCGCGACCAAGCCGGCCTGGACCTCGTATGACGCGGCGATGATCTCGTGTTCCGGAATGCCGGTGCGCTGGAGGCGGCGGATCGTGGTCCCGGACGGGAGGCGCGGCGCGGCCAGCGCCTCGGCATCGGCGAGCATACGCTGACCGGCCTCTGCGCCGAGCGCGCTCATGTGCCGGAGCCGGTGCTCGGCCTCGGCGGCGCGCCCGGCTAGGCCGCCGGCCGCGAGCCCGTACTCCTTGAGGGGCCGCGTGTCCACGACGTGCAGGAGACACAATTCCGTGTCGCCCCAGGCGAGCCGGGCGAGCACGCGATCGAGGAACCGCTCCACCACCGCCCCGCTCACCGCGACCAGCACGCGTCTCATCTTAGGCCTCCTTCCAGGACGAGCGCCGCGAGCGCCGCCGCCAGCACGAGCGGGACCGTGACGGCGCCGATCCGGAGATACTCCAGCGCGGGCACCTCGACACCCCGGCGGCGGACGGCCGCGAGCCAGAGGATCGTGGCAAGCGACCCGGCGGTCGTGAGCGCGGGACCGATGTTGACGCCGATCAGCGTGGCGGCGGCGAGCGCCATGACGCCGCCACGGGGCGCCAGCGGCAGGATGCCGAGCATGAGGAGCGTCATCGGAATGTTGTTGAACACATTCGCGCCGGCGGCGGCGATCCCGCCGGCCGTTACGAGACGCGCGGCCGGTGAGGCGTGACCGCTCAGGACGATCCGCGCGAACCCCGCCGTGAGGCCGGCATGCTCGATGCCCCGCACGATGGCGCCCATGCCCCACACGAACGGGAACAGCGACCACGAGATGCCCCGGGCGAGCGCGGGGAGCGAGGCGCCCCCGGTCGCGGCGGCGACGCCGGCCGTCGCCGCGGCGGCCGCGAGCGCGACGGGCCAGAGCGGGCGCCCGGCAAGGCCCGCCGCGAACAGCCCCAGCAACGCCAGGGCCAGCACCGCGGCGGCCCCGCGGAAGAACGGCGTGCGGGCCGGCGCAGCCTCCGGGGGCGCCGCCGGGAGAGATCCCGCGAGGTGGCCGCGGAAGATCCACGCGAAGACGGCGACGTTCATCGCGACCGCCGCCGCGTTGGGCAACGCCATCGCCAGCGTGAACCGCCAGAACGGTAGGCCGAGGCGGTCGGTCACGAGCAAATTCGTCAGGTTGCTCATCGGGAACACCAGTGAGCCGGTGTTGGCCACGAACGTGCAGGCGTACAAGTAGGGCAGGGGATCCACTCCGAGCGCCGTCACCGTCGCGTAGACGAGCGGCGTGACGATGATGACCGTCACGTCGAGCGACAGCGCGGCGGTCACCGCCGCGCCGAGCACAAAGACGTTGACGAGGAGGCGGCGCCGGCTGCGGCCGCTGGCCCGCGCCGCGTACGACGCCGCCCACGCGAACACGCCAGCGAGCTCCAGCGCGGCGGAGACGACCATCATGCCGAGGAGGAACAGCAAGACGCCGCCCGTCTCGCGCGCGACGGCGAGCAGGTCGGCAGGCGTGAGCAGGCCGAGCGCGGCGAGCCCGCCGGCGCCCCCGACCGCCGGCCAGGCCTCGTTGAGCCCCCGGGGCCGTCCGATCACGAGGGCCATCGCGGCGAGAAAGACGGCGAGGCCGAGGAGCGCCCTGACCGGGTG
>JAJPJL010000019.1 GCA_021324255.1 Bacillota bacterium | reverse complement strand
GCGTTTCCGGCTGCGGCTGGCGCGGCGCCGGGGTGGTGGGCTGGTGCGTCGCCGGCTGCTGCTGCGTTTCCGGCTGCGGCTGGCGCGGCGCCGGGGTGGTGGGCTGGCGCGGCGCCGGGGTGGTGGGCTGGTGCGTCGCCGGCTGCTGCTGCGTTTCCGGCTGCGACTGGCGCGGCGCCGGGGTGGTGGGCTGGTGCGTCGCCGGCTGCTGCTGCGTTTCCGGCTGCGGCTGGCGCGGCGCCGGGGTGGTGGGCTGGTGCGTCGCCGGCTGTTGCTGCGTTCCCGGCTGCGGCTGACGTGTCCCCGACGGCGTTCCCGTTAGCTGGTGGGTCCCCGGCCGCGGCGGCTGTTGCGGAAACGTGCGTACAGCCGGAGTGCCATACACTTGGGCCATGGCGTGAGCCGGCGCGTCCCAATGTGAGTCTCCCTGGCGTACCGTGGCCCCCATGTAGACGTTCACATTCGGTCCTGCGTACGGTTGATACGCCGGCCGGTAGTAGTACTGATGATATGGACCATAGTACGGGTACCGATAGATATGCCCGCCGGGGTCACGGGAAACGATGAACGGATCGCCGTTGACGACTACCGTTCCAAGCACAACGCCGAGGATCGCCAGCGCGACCGTGACGATCGGAGCCGATGCTGAATAGACCCCTGTGTACGGTCGGTATCCGGAGTTGTAGTAGTGCCGGTAGTATGCGCCGTAATAAGGATACCGATAGTAATTCCCGTCGGGCCCGCGGGTCACCAGGTATAGGAGTCCTGCGGCCACGACCGTGCCCAAGACGGTGCCCCAAATGGGGAGGGGCGATACGACTTCCGCTGTCACGGGCGCGGTGGCGACAGGACCGGTCACGTCGACCTCGGTGACCACGAGCTGGTTATCGTCGGGCGCGAGCCACACCGTCGCTGGCGCGCCCACGTAGCCTTCGAGGCTGCAAAACGACAGATTTGTCGCGTCCACGTTCGTGAACGCATTGTCCGACGCGAGGAAAGTCTGCTGGCTGTTGGCGGTATCAACGACCACCGTCTGGGCTTGGCAATCGACGGCATCGATCGTTCCCTGAACGTAGGTTGGTGGTGGCGGGGTCTGAGCAGCGCCCGCTGGTAGCGGCTGGGCTTGAGCAACGCCCGTCGTCCCGATCAGGATCGTCTGGCTCGCTTCAACCCACTGGACGTTCGCTCCCAGCGCCTCACTGATGAAACGCAGGGGGACCATCGTGCGCCCAGCGATCGTGAAGGCCGGCACATCGAGGAGACTGGGCATGGCATTCACCCTAGCTTGCCGTGAGCCGAGCGTCAGCTCCACTGTCTGCGCCCCGCGAATCGCCACGATGTGCTGGGTCTGGGCGTCATAGTCGACAGTAGCTCCCAGCTGCTCAAAGACCCCACGCAGCGGGACGAGAACACGTCCCTGAACTATGGTCGGCGGAACATCGAAGTTCATGAGTTGGCCGTCGATGTATACACGCATGGCCTGCTGTGACTGAGCGAATGCGATCCCGCTCAGCCCCAGGAATGGAAGGATGATGCTGAGCGCGATAGCCGTGATCGCTTGCGTCGCCCACTTGCCTCCGCCCGGGATCAGCGCCTTCGCGAACCCGCGCGCGTTCAGTCCGACAACAATCCATGCCATCATACTCATCGCACGATCTCCTCTCTGTGCTCGTTGCGCCCGCGCCACCGATGCGTAAACACTCTCGTCACAGATGCTCCCGTATGCGCTCCCGCTCCTCGGTGGCGGTGAGCGCTCCACCGCCACGCGTTCATCGTTTGAACGTCCCGTTCGGTGAGGCCGGGCCAGATTTCCCGGATGTTGAACGTCACCTCGCCTCGTGCCTCATGACCGGTTCACCCATTGCGGGGTCTCCTCTCAGCCGCGGTCCTTCCTCGACTGACTCGAAGGCGGGTGCGGGCAGCGACATCCCTTGCCTAGCATTCCGACGGCATCGCAATCGAGCATACGAGGGCAAAGGCGTCGTGTCTGGTCAATTGCGCACACCAGGCTCAGGTGCGACCGCTGAGGAGGAGGAACGCGCGGTCGCGCCTCGCCGGAAAGCGGCGAGGTGACACCCGGGCGTCTAACGCGCCCCAGAAGCGGCATGCGCAGTGCGGAGTCTTTTCGTGGAGGGACGGGCCACAGGCATCACCAGACCGGGTCGACCGGGTCGGCGATGCCAGAAATCCCTCCACCGAGATGATATACTCGGTTTGGAGGCCGAGCGGTGGCACGAGCGAAACCTCAGCACTTCAAGCATCTCAGCACCCTCGAAAAACCCGGTGCCGGGAAACGCGTGGTCGAATACCGCGCGAAAGACGCCCTCTTTCGGCAGGGCGATGCTGCAGACGCGGTATTCTATGTTCGGGACGGTAAGATTAAGCTGACGACCACATCCTCGCAAGGTAAGGAAGCCATCGTGGCCATCGTTGGTGCGGGCGACTTTGTCGGCGAAGGAGCCCTCGCGGGGCAACCCTTGCGCATAGCGACGGCCGTCGCCATGACCGTGTGCTCGTGTGTGCGCATCGACAAAGCGGTCATGAACCAACTGCTGCACCAGCGTGGTGTCTTCTCCGAACAGTTCATGGCGTATCTGCTCGGCCGCAACATTCGGATTGAAGCGGACCTCGTCGACCAACTCTTCAACTCCAGCGAGAAGCGGTTGGCCCGGACGCTCCTACTGCTGGCGCAGTATGGCAAAGAGGGACAACCTCAATCCATCGTGCCGCAGATCAGCCAAGAGGCCCTGGCGGCGATCATCGGGACGACCCGGTCGCGCGTAAGCCACTTCATGAACAAGTTCAGGAGATTAGGTTTCATCGAATACAATGGCGGCTTGTCCGTCCACAGTTCCCTTCTCAGCGTTGTTCTTCACGATTGATCCGGGCTGCGTCAGCTGGCCAACTGCGGCTGTAAAGGTGCATAGGCCGGACTGGCGTCCTGAGGGACCGGACAGTCGATGCGCCATCGTCCTCAACCGCCCGCGGCGGTTCTGCGCCGAACGTGAGAAGTGTTAGCTCAAACTGCACTTGTCCGGCGCTCCGCAGCCGGCAGCCGGAGGCAGCGAGGTACAGCAGGTGCAGGTCGCGGAAACTCAATAATAACAAGGCCTGGCGCAGGATTTTGCAGTCACGTGCAGCAGGGTGTAGCAAGACGCTAGAAGGCCTCTACCAGGCTTAGGACCTGGTGCGCCGCGAGGTCCATGGGGGTTCAAATCCCTCCGCCCGCACCAGCGCCCGACCTCCACCTGCGCCGCCGGCTTGATGGCATTGCCGCGGCGACCTCTGGCGATCCGGCCACGAGGACGTATCGAGGACGTATAATGAGACACGAGGGCATACGGCGTGCCGCCTCGTCGCCTTGACACGTTCGTCACGCCCTGTGTATACTGCGCGCGGTGGTAGCCTCGGCGGTGATACCGTGCCGAGGCTTTCGTTCGTCACGGTGCCGGCAGTGCGAAGGAGCGTTCCCCCATGAAGGTCGAGGTCCGAACCGAACCCGGCAGCCGGGCGGTGCTGGAGATTGAAGTCCCAGAGGACACGCTGGCCCGGGCGATGGATCGGGCGTACGCATCCCTGGCCAACAAGGTTACCGTGCCGGGATTCCGGCGCGGCAAGGCTCCGCGCCCGATTCTGGAGCGTCACCTCGGACCGGGCTCCATTCGTGAGGAGGCGATCCGGGTGCTGGTCCCGGCGCAGTATGCCGAGGCCGTTTCGCAGGCCGGTATCGCACCGATCGGCGATCCTTCCATCAAGGTCGAGGATGGCGAGGAAGGGCGGGGCCTCCGGCTCACCGCCACGGTCGAGGTCTTTCCCGAGATCGGGCTCCCCGACTACTCGGCGATCCACGTCGAGCGCGAACACCGCCCGGTCGAAGACTCGGACGTAGACCGAGCGCTGGAGGACCTCCGCGCGCGTCACGGCCGGCTCGTCAGCGCCGCCGGGGCAGCCGCGCGCCGCGGCGACTTCGTGCTCCTGACCGTCTCCGCCGCGCCGAGCGGCCTCGAACGGCTGCAACCCGGCAAAGAGCTGCTCGTGGAGGTCGGCGGCGGTCTCCTGCCGTCAGAGGTCGAAGCCGCGCTCGAGGGGGCCCAGGCGGGAGAGACGCGGACGGCGCAGTTGAGCGCGGGCGCCGGCGAGGTCACCATGGACGTTCGGGATGTACGCCGGAAGGAGCTGCCGCCGCTCGACGACGCGTTTGCGCGAACCGTGTCCGACCAGGCCACCCTCGACGCGCTCCGGAACGGGCTTCGCGCCCGGCTGGCCCGTGAGCGCGCCGAGGAGGAGCAGAGCGCCCTGCAGGATCGGGTGGTCGACGCCGTGTTGGCGAGCACGACGATCGATCTGCCTGCCAGCCTCGTCGACCACGAGGTCGAGCGCGTGCTCGACGACCTCAAGGGGCGCCTCGAGTCACGGGGCCTGACGCTGGAAACCTATCTCCGCGGGCAAGACAAGAACGAGGCGGCGCTTCGCGCGGAGCTCCGGCCCAGGGCCGAGCGCCGGGTGCGGGTGCGGCTCCTCCTGGAAGCCGTGGCGGAGCACGAGGGGCTGGCGATCGGGGACGAGGAGATGTCGGCGGAAGTGGAGCGGCTGGCCGCCGAGCTGCGCAAGGACGTGGCGAGCGTCGAGGCGTGGCTCGGCGAGCGTGGACGCAGGGAAGGCCTTCGCGAGCTCTTGCTGCGGCGCAAAGCGATGGCGCGGCTCGTGGAGGTGGTGGCAGGGCCCGAGCCCGCAGCGCCGGGCGACGCGCCGGCGCCCCAGGAGCCTGCCCCGGCGGACGAGCATCCGCCGGCCGGCGCACGGGCGGCCGACGCCGGGACATAATCTCTCGGGCGCGGGCGTAGTGCCATGGTGAACCCTCGCGCCACCGGCGGCGCGGGCAGGGGCGTACGGGGAACCGGGGAGGACGCAGTGAGCGCATCCGTGTACATGCCGATCGTCGTCGAGCAGACGGCCCGCGGGGAGCGAGCGTACGACATCTACTCGCGGCTGCTCAAGGAGCGTCTCATCTTCATCGGCGGGCCCATCGAGGACGAGATGGCGAACCTGATCATCGCCCAGATGCTCTACTTGGACTACGAAGACCCGGAGAAAGAGGTGCAGCTGTACGTCAACAGCCCCGGCGGGTCGGCCACGGCCGGGCTCGCCATCTACGACACGATGCAGTTTCTGCGGTCGCCGGTGTCCACGATCTGCGTCGGGCTCGCGGCGAGCGCCGGCGCCATCATCTTGGCCGGGGGAACGAAGGGACGGCGGTTTGCGCTGCCGTACTCGCGCATGATGATCCACCAGCCGTGGGGCGGCGCCCAGGGATCTGTATCCGATATCAGCATCCAGACGAAGGAGTTCCTCGCGATCCGGCAAATTCTCGATGAAGTCTTGGCGAAGCACACGGGGCAGCCGTTGGAGCGGGTGCAGCGGGACACCGACCGGAACTTCTGGATGAGCGCGCGCGAAGCGCAAGACTACGGGCTCATCGACGACGTGATCAAGCCGCGGACAGGGAACCGGGCCACGTGATCCCGCGCCGCGCGGACGGAGCGCCAATCATCGATGTTTAAGACCGGGGACGATCGCGATCGGCTCAAGTGCTCCTTTTGCGGCAAGACCCAGGAGCAGGTGCGGAAGCTCGTGGCGGGACCGGGCGTCTACATCTGCGACGAATGCATCGAGCTGTGTAACGAGATCATCGAAGAGGAGCTCACCTCCGGACCCCACGGCCACCCGAAGCCGCGGAGTGTTCCCAAGCCGCACGAGATCTACCAAACCCTGTGCCAGTACGTCATCGGACAGGAGCGCGCGAAGAAGGCGCTCGCCGTCGCCGTCTACAACCACTACAAGCGGATCGGGTCCCACTCCAAGCGGTCGTCCGATGTGGAGCTGCAAAAGAGCAACATCCTGCTGATCGGGCCCACCGGCTGCGGCAAGACGCTGCTGGCGCAGACGCTGGCGCGGATCCTGGACGTCCCGTTCGCGATCGCCGACGCCACCTCGTTGACCGAGGCCGGGTACGTCGGCGAGGACGTGGAGAACATCCTCCTGCGGCTGATCCAGGCGGCGGACTACGACGTCAAGCGGGCCGAGCGCGGGATCGTCTACATCGACGAGGTCGACAAGATCGCCCGCAAGTCGGAGAACCCCTCGATCACCCGGGACGTGTCCGGGGAGGGCGTGCAGCAGGCGCTGCTCAAGATCCTCGAGGGCACGACCGCGAACGTGCCTCCGCAGGGCGGGCGGAAGCATCCGCACCAGGAATTCATCCAGATCGACACGACCAACATCCTGTTTCTCTGCGGCGGCGCGTTCGACGGGCTGGACCGGATCATCGAGTCCCGGGTACGCGTCGCGAACATCGGATTCGGAGCCAAGATCGAGCCCAAGCGCGAGCACCGCATCGGGGAGCTGCTGGCCCAGGTGATGCCGCAGGACCTGCTGCGGTACGGCCTGATCCCGGAGTTTATCGGGCGGTTGCCGGTCGTGGTGCCGCTCGAGCCGCTGACCGAACCCGACCTCGTGACGATCCTCGTTGAGCCGCGGAACGCGCTCGTGCGACAGTATCAAAAGATCCTGGAGATGGACGGGGTCGAGCTGATCGTGGGCGACGACGCCCTGCGCGCGATCGCTCGGGAGGCGATGGCCCGCCACACGGGCGCCAGGGGGCTCCGGACGATCATCGAGGAGATCATGCTCAACATCATGTACGAGATCCCCGCCCGCGGCGACGTCAAGCGGTGCGTGGTCACCCGGGAAACGGTCGAGAAGCACACGGAGCCGCTCTTGCTCACGGCGAGCGACCTCAAGAAGATGCCCAAGGAGAAGCCGGCCTGAGCGACCCGGGGTGTCCGGTCACGGTGTCTTCGGTCCCCGAAGAAGCCTGCTCGCAGGCTTCTTCCTCTTTTCGGGGTCTGTGCCGGCAGCGTTATAGGGTAGGAATCCTGCGGGGGGATTTTGCCGTATTAGATTGATAGAACGATGCACTGAGGCGATGCTCAGGCTCATGATCCAGATACCGCGGCTCGCTGCGCCGCAGCAGGCCGAGCACGTGTTCGTGGTGGGAGCGCTGGCTCCCCGAGGGAGGTTTTGCAGATGACCGAGCAAACTCCGAAGCATACAACGGAGCAGCCGCAACAAGCGCCACCGCCCGATCCCAAGTCGATCCCGGAGGTTCTCCCCGCGCTGCCGCTCAAGGGCACCGTGGTCTTGCCGTCCATGGTGGTCCCGCTTGGCGTGGGACGTCCGAAGTCGCTCGCGGCGCTGGAGGGGGCGCTGACGAGCGATCGCGTGATCCTGCTCGTCGCCCAGAAGAAGGACGATGAGGAGAACCCCGAGCCCGACGGCCTGTACGACGTGGGGACCGTGTGCCGGATCTTGCAGGTCGGCAAGCAGGCGGACGGCACCGTCCAGGTCGTCGTCGAGGGCGCGGTGCGCGGCCACGTCGTGGAGTTCGTGCAGACCGCGCCGTTCTTCCAGGTGCGCATTCGGACGCGGCCCGATCCGACGGACAAGCCGCTCGAGGTGGAGGCGCTCATGCGCGGCGTCACCTCGCAGTTCGAGCGCTACGCGCGGCTGTCCCGGTCGATTCCCCCCGAGGCGTTCATGCTCGTGATGTCCGCGGAGGAGCCCGGACGCCTCGGCGATCTCGTGGCTCAGCACCTGCAGCTACGCGTGGAGGAGCGGCAACGGGCGCTCGTGGCCGCGCCCCGGGAGCGGCTCGAAATGCTGAGCGGCATCCTGACCAAGGAGATCAACATCCTCGAGCTGGAGCGGAAGATCCAGAATCGCGTCCGCAAGCAGATGGAGAAGAGCCAGCGCGAGTACTTCCTCAAGGAGCAGATGAAGGCCATCCAGCAGGAGCTCGGGGAGAAGGACGAGCGGACGGCGGAGGCGGACGAATACCGAAAGAAGATCGAGGAGGCCAACCTCCCCGAGAAGGTCAAGGAGAAGGCGCTCGAGGAACTGGGCCGGCTCGAGAAGATGCCGGCGATGGTGGCCGAGGCCGTGGTCGTGCGGACGTACCTCGACTGGATCCTGGCGCTCCCGTGGAGCGCCCACACGGACGACCGCCTGGACACCAAGGCGGCGCGGACGATCCTGGACGAGGACCACTACGGGCTGGACAAGGCCAAGGACCGCGTCGTGGAATACCTGGCGGTGCGGAAGCTCGCGCCCGACTCCAAGGCGCCGATCCTGTGCTTCGTCGGCCCGCCCGGCACCGGCAAGACCAGCCTGGGCAAGTCCATCGCGCGGGCGCTCGGACGCAAGTTCGTCCGGGTCTCGCTCGGCGGCGTCCGGGATGAAGCCGAGATCCGGGGACATCGCCGGACGTACGTCGGCGCGCTGCCGGGCCGCGTCATCCAGGGGATGCGCACCGCCGGGAGCCGGAACCCGGTATTCATGCTGGACGAGATCGACAAGCTCGGGATGGACTTCCGCGGTGATCCGTCCGCGGCGCTGCTCGAGGCCCTCGATCCCGAGCAGAACGATCAGTTCAGCGATCACTACCTGGAGCTGCCGTTCAACCTGCGCGAAGTGATGTTCATCACGACGGCCAACATCCTCGATACGATCCCGCCGGCGCTGCGTGACCGGCTGGAGGTGATCCGGTTCTCCGGGTACATCGAGGACGAAAAGCACCACATCGCGACGCAGTTCTTGATCCCGAAGCAGCTCAAGGAGAACGGGCTCAAGCCCGACCAGGTGACGTTCACCGAGGACGCGCTCCGCCACGTCATCCGCCGGTACACCCGCGAGGCGGGCGTCCGGAACCTCGAGCGGGAGATCGGGACGATCTGCCGGAAGATCGCCCGCGAGGTCGCGGAGGGCGAGATCACCTCGTTCAAGGTGACGACGCAGAACGTCCATAAGTTCCTCGGCCCCACGAAGTTCCACTACGGCACGGCCGAAAAGGAAGACGAGATCGGGGCCGCCACCGGATTGGTGTACACGGAGCAGGGCGGCGACATCATCACCGTGGAGGCGACGTTCCTGCACGGCGAGGGCAAGCTGTCCCTGACCGGACAGCTCGGCGACGTCATGAAGGAGTCCGCGCAGGCCGCGTTCAGCTACGTGCGGTCTCGGGCGCGGCGGCTCGGCGCGGACGAGGCGTTCGCGTCGCGCTACGACGTCCACGTCCACGTGCCTGCCGGCGCCGTGCCGAAGGACGGGCCGTCGGC
>JAJPJL010000027.1 GCA_021324255.1 Bacillota bacterium | reverse complement strand
CGAAGGGTGAGAGGATGCATGGGTGCCTCCGCTGCGACGATGAATGCTGCCATGACCAGTCGCCCCCATCATATCGCACCCTGTCAATCAAGTTGGATCGGCACTAGGGACCACGTCACGCACCGCCGAACCCACACGAGACCGACCGCCCCGTCTCGGAGCCGGAGGGCCTCGCCCTGCGTGCGACGCGGGCCCCAGGGCGCGGCGGGCGCCGGAGGTGCGGCAAATGTTCCGAGGAGGCGCCGGGATGGCCGACATGGCGGACCAAACTCCCTGGTTGCATGAGCGTTCGTGGCCGGAGATTCAGGCGTACCTCGCGCGCGACGACGTGGCGCTCCTGCCCGTCGGCTCGACGGAGCAGCACGCCCGCCACCTCCCGGTCATGACGGACGCCGCGGAGGCGATCGCGGTCGCGCTCGGGGCAGGGCGAAAGGCCGGCGTCCTCGTCGCCCCGCCCGTGTGGTACGGTTGGACGCCGCACCACATGGCCTATCCCGGCACGATCACGCTGCGCGCCGAGACCCTCACCGCCGTCATCGAAGACGTGTGCCAGAGCCTCTTCTACCATGGGTTTCGGCGAATTTTCATCGTCAACGGACACCGGCTGGCGAACCTCCCGCCGATCGAGATCGCCGCGGTGAAAGTCCGAAACCGCACCGGCGGATACGTGATGCTGTTCGACCTTGCGCTGAGCGCGCGCGTCGAGATCGGCGCCATCACGTCCGGACGCCCGGGCGCCGTCGGCCACGCCTGCGAAGACGAGACGTCGCAGATGCTTCACAGCTACGGGCACCTCGTGAACATGCGCGAGGCGCAACGGGCGGTGCACCCGCCGAACGGCCGCTTCAGCCTGGCGGGGTTCGCCACGGTTGATCCGGCGGTCGCCGGCGTCAACTTCGCGTGGGCGCCGGCGACCCCGCAAGAGTTCCTCGCGCGGTCGAGACCAACCGGTGCGAGCGGCGACCCGACGCTGGCGAGCCCGGAGAAGGGCCGGCTCATCTTTGAGGCGCAGGTGAACAACCTCTGCGAGTTGATCGCCGACAGCCGCCGCGCGACGGTCACGATGCGCCCGTTCGAGATCCCCCTGTGAGGGCCGCGGCGCGCCCGTGCGTCACCAACGGGCACGCACGGAGCAGTTGCCGCGTGTGACCGCCGCGCTGGCTCCTGCCGGGCTTGCCGGCGCCCGCGGGGCCGTGACGCGTTGCCATCGGCGCCGCTCGGCGCCGTTCTAACGGCGGCGGGCCGGCACTCGCTGCCGGAGGCGCATGATCCCGGCCGCGGCGAAGGTCACGGCAACCGCGAGGGCGAGCGCAACGAAGAACCGCTCGAGCGAACCATTCCCCGCGTCCGGATCGATACCGAACCGCTGCTCGATCCAATCCTGAGGCAGGATGGCGAACAAGAACGCCGTCGCCGCCGCAATCGCTGCGACCATCCGGTAGCGTTTTGCCGCCCACCACTCTCTCATGCCGTCACCCCTCGATGTCTGGCCGGACCACCGGTCCGCGCAGGATTTAGGGCTACTGTAGAATTCGCCGGGGGCCGCCGAACCCTTCGTGCGCCGCGGTCACGGGAGCGGCGGCACCGGGGGCTCCGGCGCGTAATACCGGCCCGCCTTGAAGACATGACGCACCTGTCGCGTGGCGGAGATGTCCTCGAGCGGGTGGCCATCCACCAGCACGATATCAGCGTCCTTGCCCGGGCTCAGGGTGCCGAGCGTATCCGTCCATCCCATCAGCTCTGCGCAGTTGACCGTGGCCGCCCGCAACGCCTGCTCGGGCGCCACCCCCACCCGCACCATGAGCTCGAGCTCGAGCGCGATCTCGTGATGGAAGACGCGCGGTGCGCCGGTGTCTGTGCCCGTGGCGTATTTCACGCCCGCACGCGCGGCCTTCATGAAGTACTCGATCTTCCGGTCCCAAACGCGTGAGGCGATCCTGACGAGCTCCGGGTCGAGCCCAATCTCCGTTCCTTCACGCGACAGCTTCCAGTACGCCGCAAAGGTGGGTACGATATACACGCCGCGGCTGATCAGGAGATCGATGACGTCGTCCGGCAGTTCCGTCGCGTGCTCGATCGAACGCGCTCCTGCCCGGATTGCCGCACGCGTGGCCGAGGCGGGGTGGGAGTGGACGGTCACCCAGCGTCCCGCCCGGCGCGCTTCGTCCACCGCGGCGGCGAGCTCCTCCTCCGTGTATTCCATCGCGAACGGATCTTCGGATGCTTCCATCACACCGCCGCTCGCGATGAGCTTGATCCCGTCTGCGCCGGCCGCGATCTGCTCGCGCACCGCGCGGCGGAGCGCCTCTGCGCCGTCCGCTGGCTCGCTCAGGCCGCTCCCGTGCCCGCCGCTCCGGCCGAGCCAGCGGCCGCACACGAGCATGCGCGGGCCGGGAACCAGCCCATGGTTGATGGCTCTCTTGAGATGGATGTCGATATGGGCGTGCCCCCCGATGTCGCGCCACATGGTGATCCCTGCCCCCAGCGCGTTCCTCGCGAATGCGGTGGCCTGAATCGCCTTCAGCGCCGCGGGTTGCGCGTTCACGGGCGCGGTATCCATCGTATGCATATACGCGGTGATGTGCCCGTGCATCTGTCCCATCCCGGGGATCGCCGTCAGCCCGCCGGCGTCCAGGACCTCGCCGCTTGGCCGGGCCGCAGCGCGTCCGCGGACGGCGCGGATCAGCGTGCCGTCGATCTCGATGGAACCCTGTTCGATCACCGGGCCGTCCATGGAGACGATGCGGCAGCCGTTGATCGTGAGCATCGTGTCCTCCTCGAGCGCGTCATGTCCCGGCGGAACGCGGATCGAACGCATCGCGGAGTCCGTCGCCGATGAGATTGGTCGCCAGGACCGTGAGCATGATGGCGGCCCCGGGGAAGGTTGCAAGCCACCAGGCGACGGCCATGTACTGAGCGCCGTCGGTCAGCATCCCGCCCCAGCTCGGGAGCGACGCGGGCACGCCGAGGCCGAGAAAGGTCAGAGCGGCTTCGGCGGTAATCATCCCGCCCACGGAAAAGCTCGCGATCGTCAGCATGGACGGCAGCACGCCCGGCAAGATATGGCGCCGCAGAATCCGGGCGTGGGAGGCTCCCAGCGCCCGGGCCGCCTCGACGAACTCGCGGTGGCGCAGGCCCAGGACACGGCTTCTGCCCACGCGCGCATACCCGACCCATCCCGAGAACGCGAGAACCGCGATGAGGTTCCGCACGCCGGCCCCGAGCACCGCCACAATTGCCAGGCTCAGAAGAATGGACGGAAAGGCCAGCTGAACATCCGTGATGCGCATCAACAGATCATCCCAGAGGCGGCCGTAGTAGCCGCTGAGAACGCCGATCAGCGTGCCGATGGTGGCGGACAGCGCCACCGCGCTCAGTCCCACCGCGAGCGACACGCGGGCTCCGTAGACGACGCGGCTGAGGAGGTCCCGTCCGAGCTGGTCCGTCCCGAGCCAATAGACGTGCCCTGCGTTCCTCGACAGCGGCGGCGCGAGGCGATTCATGATGTCCTGGATACCCGGGTCCGCCGGAGCCACATGCGGGGCGAGGAGCGCGGACGCGCAGGCGAGCCCCAGCACCACGGCTCCCGCGCCGGCGCCGGGAGCGCGCCGCAGCCACGATCCGGCGCGGCGCCGGGACGCCGCGAGTGCGGCTGATCCATCGGGGCGACGGACCTCCGTCAACCGTAACGAATTCGAGGATCGAGCCATGCGTACAGCAGGTCCGTCAGCAGGGTTGCCAAAACGAAGACGGCGGCGGCGAACAGCACGGTCGCCTGCACCACCGGGAAGTCTCGCGCGAAGATCGCCTGCACGGCGAGGCGGCCCATCCCCGGCCACGAGAACACGGTCTCCGCAACCGCCGCTCCACCGAGGAGTGTTCCGAGTTCCAGCCCGATCCAGGTGACCACGGGGAGGGCGGCATTGCGGAGCATGTGCCGCCCGATGACGGCGGTCTCGCGCAGTCCTTTCGACCGGGCGGTACGCAGGTAGTCCTCAGCGACCACGTCGAGCACGGACGCGCGCGTGAGGCGTGTGATGCCGGCGGCTGAAAACACACCGAGGACGGTCGCCGGCAGGATCAGATGCGCCCATCCGCCCATTCCGCCCGTGGGCAGCCATCTGAGGATCACGCCAAACACCAAAATCGCGAGGAGCCCCAGCCAAAAGGTCGGCATCGACTGCCCGACGATCGAAAATAGCAACGCCGCCCGGTCGACGGCCGTGCGCCGGTGTAGCGCGGCGAGGACCCCGAGCGGGACGGACAGGCCCACCGCCAGGCTCAGCGCGGCCAGGGCCAGTTCCGCGGTGGCAGGGACACGCTCCAACACCAGAGTGAGCGCGGGCACATGCTGGCGTACGGAGAGCCCGAGGTCTCCGTGCAGGGCTCCTCGGACGAACGCCGCGTATTGAAACCAGAGGGGCCGGTCTAAGCCCAGCGCGTGCCGGACGGCGACCAGCTGTTCCTGACTCGCCTGAAACGGGAGGAGCAGCGCAGCCGGGTCACCGATGACGTGCGTCAACATGAACACCAGGACCGAGATACCGACGAGCACAACGGCTGCCTGGGCGAACCGCCGCGCGAGGTAGCGCTGCACAGGGTCTTGTCCTGCTGCCCCGCCGTTACTTCACGGTCGCTTTCGCCAGCCACAGCGTCTCGTCGGCCCGAGGCGTCCAGTCGAGCCGTTTGTTGACGCCGTAGATGCCCTGTTGCGTGTACATGAAGATGATCGGCGCCTCATCGAAGACGAGCGGCTGGATCTCACGGTACAGCGCCGCGCGGCGCGCGGGATCCAGGGTCGACCGCGCCTTCACGTACCGTGCCTGAATCGCGGGATTGCAATACCACGAATCCCACACGCCGCACGATACGTTTTCGAGCGCATCGCCGGCATCCAAGGCGGCGGATGCCGAACCGATAAGAAAGATGGGACCGAGTTGGTGCTTGAAGTACATGTTGACGTAGTTGCCCCATTCAAAGTACCGCAACTCCGCGTTGACCCCGGCGGCCTTGAGATACCCGACGGTAGCCTGCGAGACTTCCGCGTCGGCAAGGTAGCGCCCACGGGGCGATTGGAAGATGGTCGAGAACCCGTTGGGGTAGCCGGCCTCCGCCAGGAGGTTCTTGGCCTTTGCAGGGTCGTACGGGTACGGCGTGAGAAGCGGGTTGACGCCAAGGTACGTGGCGGGCACGAGCGTCGCTTCCACCGTGCCGAATCCGCCGAGCAGCTTCTTGACGATCGTGTCCTTGTCGACCGCATAGTTCAGCGCTTGGCGGACGCGCTTGTCGCGAAGCGGCCCCGCTCCAGTATCGAGCATGATATTGATGGACCGTGTTCCCTTGGTAGTCTCCACCTGGATCTGCGGGTTCCCTTGAAGGCTGCTCGCCAGGTCCGGCGGGAAGTCGGTGATGATATCGGCTTCGCCGGTTCGCAGGGCGGCCACGCGCGCCGCTGGGTCCGGGATGAGGCGGAATACCAGCGTGGCAATACGCGGCGCGCCTCCCCAGTACCCGGCGTTCGCGGTCAGCGTTACGCGGTCGTCCTTGACCCACGACTGGAACCGGTAGGGCCCCGTACCAACCGGATGGGTGGCGACGAAGCTCGCGCCCCGGGTCTCATAGTAGTGCGGCGGCATGATCCCGACGAGCGTGAGGTTGAAGAGCAGCAGCGGCATCGGGCTGGCCGTGGTGACCTGGACCGTATATGGGTCGACAATGCGGACGTCCTTGACGCCATTCAGCAGATAGTTCTGCGCCGACTCCTTGAGCAAGTCGTGGTCGAACGTGAACTTGACCGCGGAAGCGTCGAACGGCTCGCCGTTATGGAACCGGACACCCTTGCGCAGAGAGAACTGCCATGTCGTCGCATTGACAATCGTGTACCCGGTCGCCAGCATCGGCATGATCGCGCCGCTCTCGCTTCGCATGAAGAGCGGGTCGTAGATATGCAGGGTCACGTTGTACCCTGAGCGCGAGATTTCCTGAAACGCGTCGAGGCTGGCCGGTTCTGTTCCTTGCGCTACGGTCACCGCGGCGGCGCCAGCCCCAAACACGGGAATTCCCGCGGCGATGGGCATCGCGACGACGGCGATGAGCAGTAGCGAGAGCCGACGCTTCCACATGGGCGCACCTCCGCCCGCAGGTGTCTGCACTTCCGACCGGCGGGGACTCTGACGTATGATTGCCAATTGTTGACAATCATACAATGCGATGTTATGAAATGGAATAGTCCAAGCGGGTGCCCGTCACCATTATGAGCGCGTCTATCGCCACCCAAACAGGACGCAAATTGTCCAGGCGCTCCCTCGTCGACGGAGTGCGCGACGCCATCATCGAGGCGGTCATAACCGGACGGCTGGCGCCGGGCGACAGGGTCATCGAGGCCACCCTCTCGCGCGAACTGGGGGTGAGCCGAGGCCCCGTGCGCGAGGCGTTTCGCGAGTTGGCAGAACAGGGTCTCCTCGTGCTGGCCCCGCATCGCGGAGCGACGGTGCCCCTCGTCACGGAGCGCGACGCCTACGAGATCTACAGCATTCTCACCTTTACCGAGCGGCTGGCCTTGCGGCTCGTCAAGGAGCATTTGTCCGGCGCGATGCTCGGCACGTTCAAGGAAGCCGTGCGTGAAATGCGAGCCGCCGCCGAGCGCGGGGACGCCCCCGGGGTAGCGCATGCCGATCTGGCGTTCAACGACGCGCTGTATGCGTTCGCGGGCCACCGGCGCCTCGCCCGGCTCTGGCAGGGACTGAAGGCGCAGTGCTATCTCCTCGTCAGGGAGTACGCGCCTCGCACCTATGCGTCCCTGTCCGCCGTCGTCGAGCACCACGCGACGATCGTGGACCTGATCGAACACGCGGGCTGGGCGGAACTGCGCCGATATCTCGAAGCCAACGCTGACCGCGTCGACGCGAGGCTCCTGGAACTCCTGGGGCCGGCCGACGCCGCGCCTCGGGAAGCGTGATCCGTTGCCGAGAGGCGCGCGAAGGCGGCCGGGGCCGCCGCGCCTGACCGGGCGCGCCTCGAGCGGACGACGCGAGCAAAAGGGGGAACGCGATCATGCGGCACGGCCTGGCACTTTGGCTGGCAGCGGCACTCTGCCTCAGCATCCCCGGCGGCCCATCGGCTATGGGCCAGGCACGGTCGCAGGTCGTCGTCGACCAGGGGACCGATGTGGAGAGCCTAGACCCCATGTTCACGCAAGCGCGGTTCAGCGACAACGTGATGCTCACGATGTTCGAGACGCTGGTCACGCGCGACAGCCGGATGCATTATCAGCCGCGGCTCGCCGTGAGCTGGCACGCCGTGAGTCCCACCGTGTGGCAGTTCAAGTTGCGAAAGGGCGTGCGGTTTCATAACGGGGAGCCGTTCACGGCAGACGCCGTGCGCTACACCATCAACCGGCTGTACGATCCCGCGCTCAAGGCCCCGAGCTTTCTCAAGGGATTTGTCAAGTACGATCACGTGGACATCGTCGACGACTATACGGTGAATATCGTGACGAAGGAGCCGTCGCCGCTCATGCTGGAGTGGCTCGTCTACTTCTACATGATGGCGCCGAAGTATTACAGCGGCACGCCCGAGGCGCAGGCCGCGCTCCACCCGGTGGGCACCGGGCCGTATATCTTCAAAGAGTGGGTGCATGACGATCACGTCACGGTGTCGGCCAACCCGAAGTACTGGGGGCCGAAGCCGGCGATCCAGACGATCGTGTTCCGGCCCGTGCCGGAGGCAGGGACGCGTGTTGCGGATCTCTTGTCCGGCGCGGCCGACATCATCACCAACGTGCCCCCGGACCAGATCAGCCGCATCAACGCGAGCGCGATCGCCGGCGTCAAGACGGTGGAGGGCGGCCGCGACATCTTCATCGGGATGCGCACGGACCGTCCGCCGTTCAACGACGTTCGCGTGCGCCAGGCCATGAACTACGCCGTGGACGTCGACGCCATCTTGAAATCGATCCTCAGCGGCAAGGGCCGCCGGATGGCGACGTTGGTCAACGCGTATGCCGACCCGTCGGTCAAGCCGTACCCCTACGATCCCGGGAAGGCCAAGGCGCTCCTGGCTGAGGCGGGGTGGAAGATCCAGAACGGCGCGCTCACGAAAGACGGACAACCGTTCAGCGTGACGCTCGATACGCCGGTGGGACGGTACATCAGCGACAAGGAGATCGCCGAGGCCGCGGCCTCGTACCTCCAAGCGATCGGTGTCCAGGTCAAGGTGAACCCGCTGGCGTGGCCGGTATATTCCAAGAAGATGTTCGAGGACGTCAACCCCGCGGACATGTACCTCCTGGGCCTCGGGTCGTCGTTCGATGGCCAGGACGAGATTCGCTATGTGGAGAAGGACTTTGGCTACAATCCGACGTTTTGGAACAACGCCGAGTTCGAGAAGCAGTACGACCTGCTCAATCATACGGTCGATCAAGGCCAGCGGACGCGCATCTTGTACCGATTGCAGGAGATCGTACACGACGACGCGCCGCTCATCTTTCTCTACAAGCAGACCGACTACTACGGCGTGAGCAAGCGCCTCGTATGGGCGCCGCGGGCCGACGAGCTCATCATTCTGGAACACGCCTCGGTCACGCGGTAGGCCGGCACCGGGAGCACGGGGGTGATCGCCGCAGCCCGGCCGTCGGACGAAGTTCCGCCGGGGTCGCGTGCGGCATCGGGCGCAGGCGTGCCGATGCGGCCGCGGGATGATGCCCGGGAAGCGCTGTGGCGCGGTTTGTCGTCCGTCGATTCCTCGATTCGCTGACGGCGCTCGTCGGCGTCAGCTTCATCGCGTTCGCGATCTTGTTCCTTTCGGGTGACCCGACCTACCTCATGATCCCCGAAAACTACACGCGCTCCCAGATCGCCGAATTCCGGCATCAGATGGGCTTCGACCGCCCCTGGTACGTCCAGTACGGCGACTTTCTCGGGCATGCCGTGCGGGGCGATTTCGGGGTCTCGCTGCGGAGCCGCATCCCGGCGTTGCCGCTCGTGTTGGAACGGATGCCGGCGACGCTGGAACTGGCGCTCACCGCGATGGGCCTGTCGCTCGCGGTGGCGCTGCCGCTCGGCGTGGTGGCCGCGACGCGCCGGGGAACCCTGATCGACGCGGGCAGCATGGTTGGGGGATTGGTCGGACAATCAACGCCCGGATTTTGGTTGGGCCTGCTGCTGATCTTGTTCTTTGGCGTCGACCTGCGGTGGCTGCCGGTGTCGGGCCGCGGCGGCATCGCGCATTTGGTGCTCCCGGGCGTCACGCTCGCGACGTACTCGATGGGACGCACGGCGCGGGTCGTCCGCGCATCCATGCTCGACGCGCTCGGCCACGATTTCATCCGGACCGCCCGCGCGAAAGGCCTCTCCGGCGCGGCGGTCGTCTACCGCCATGCGCTGCGTAACGCCCTGATGCCGATCGTGACCCTCATCGGCCTCGACTTCGGTGTGCTGCTCGGCGGCGCCGTGATCACGGAAACGGTGTTCGGCTGGCCCGGGATCGGCCGGTTGGTCGTCAACGCCATCTACGAGAAGGACTTTCCGATCGTCGAGACCGCGGTCATCCTGATCGCGACGGTGTTCGTGTTCTTGAACCTGTGCGTGGATGTGGCATACGGATATCTCGATCCCCGCGTGAGGTACGACTGACCTCGTGGACGCCCGCGCGCTGCGCCACCTGCGCCGTTCTCCGGGGGCCGTCGTGGGCGCGTGCCTGCTGGCCGCCGTCGGCGGCGCTGCGGTCGCGGCGCCGTGGCTCGCGCCGCAGCCGCCCGCCCTCGTTCGCGTGCAGGACCGGCTGCTCGCCCCGCTGACCGTGCACGACGGGACGCGGCATTGGCTTGGGACGGATGCCCTCGGGCGGGATGTGTTGAGCCGCCTGCTCGTGGGCGCGCGTATCTCGTTGTTTGTCGGGCTCACCGCCGTCGCCATCGGCGGCATCGTGGGAACCGCCGTCGGCCTGATCAGCGGCTACTACGGAAGCGCCGTCGACCGCGTGATGATGCGCTTCGGTGACATGCAGCTCGCGTTCCCGTTCGTCCTCCTGGCCTTGGCGGTGATGGCGGTGCTCGGTCCGGGGCTCGGCAATATCATCGGGGTCCTCGGCCTCACGAGCTGGGTGACCTATGCGCGCGTTGTGCGCTCGGAGGTGCTGTCCGTCCGCGAGCGTGAATACGTCCAGTCGGCGCGCGCCATGGGCGCCTCGGCGGCCCGCATCTTGTTGGTCCACGCCCTGCCGAACGTGGTCGGGACGGCCATCGTCGTGGCGACGTTCTCCGTGGCCAGCACCATTCTGGCGGAGGCCGGTTTGAGCTTTCTGGGCCTGGGGGTCGGCACGGGGACGCCGACGTGGGGGGCCATGCTGGCCGACGCGCGCGAATACATGACGGAGGCGTGGTGGTTGACGACGTTCCCGGGTCTCGGAATTCTCGTCACGGTGCTGGGCGTCAATCTGGTCGGCGACTGGCTCCGTGATTACCTTGACCCGCGGCTTCGATAGACGGCCGGTGACGTAACGCCGCGCGGCGCCCGAGCGTGCGGCTCGGCGCGGGGCGGCGGGGAGGAGGATGGTCGGTGACGGTGGATGACGGGAACCGTGATGCCGGCGTGCTGAGCTCGCTGCGGTGGAGATTGGTGGGTCCGTTTCGAGGCGGACGGGTCGTGGCGGTCGCGGGCGATCCGGAGCAGCCCCAGCGTTTCTACTTCGGATCGACGGGCGGCGGCGTGTGGACGACGGACGACGCCGGGTGGACCTGGCGGAACATTTCCGACGGGTTCTTTCGTACGTCGTCGGTCGGGGCGCTGGCCGTCGCGGAGGCGGACCCGAACGTGCTCTACGCGGGTATGGGAGAGTCGTGCATCCGTGGCAACGTGGCCGACGGGGACGGCGTCTACCGGTCCAGCGATCGCGGGAGGACATGGGTGCACGCCGGCCTGACCGAGACCCGGCACATTGCCCGCGTCCGCGTGCACCCGCGGGATCCCGACCTCCTGTACGCGGCCGCATTCGGCCATGTCTACGATCCCAACGCCGAGCGGGGCGTGTTCCGGTCCAGCGACGGCGGGCGGACGTGGCACCGTGTGCTGTTCCGGAACGAGCGCACGGGCGCGTGCGACCTCAGCATGGACCCGACGAATCCGCGCCTTTTGTACGCGGCACTGTGGGAGGCCCATCGGACGCCGTGGGCGCTGTCGAGCGGCGGTC
The DNA here is from genome assembly GCA_021324255.1 of Bacillota bacterium. Classification (GTDB taxonomy): domain Bacteria; phylum Sysuimicrobiota; class Sysuimicrobiia; order Sysuimicrobiales; family Segetimicrobiaceae; genus JAJPIA01. Next base: position 27,174 of record JAJPJL010000027.1, on the reverse strand, counting down.
CGGGAAGCGGGTTGTTCAAGACGACCGACGGCGGCGACACCTGGGTGGAACTGACCGACCGTCCGGGGCTGCCCGGCGGGATCAAGGGCCGCATCGGGGTCGCGGTCTGCCCCGCGCGGCCCGACCGGGTCTGGGCCATCGTCGAGGCGGAAGCGGGCGGGATCTTCCGCTCCGACGACGGCGGCGCAACGTGGGAACGCCTCAACAGCGACCGGGAGCCCAGGCAGCGGCCGTTCTACTACATGCACATCTTCGCCGATCCCGCGGATCCCGATACCCTGTACGTGGCGAACATCGACCTCTGGAAGTCGGTCGACGGCGGCCGCACGTTTACCAAGAAATCGTTGCCGCACCCCGACCATCACGATCTCTGGATCGACCCGCGCAACCCTCAGCGGATGATCAGCGGCAACGACGGCGGCGCCACCGTGTCCTTGAACGGGGGCGAATCGTGGTCGACCCAGTACAATCAGCCGACGGCCGAGATGTATCATGTGACGACGGACGACCAGGTGCCCTACCGCATCTACGGCGCGCAGCAGGACAATTCCACCATTTCACTGCCGAGCTGGTCCCCGCTCGGCGCGATCCTCCCCCATACCTATTACGCGGTGGGCGGGAGTGAGTCGGGCTACATCGCGGTGCGCCCCGACGACCCGAACGTCGTCTTTGCCGGGATCTTTCAGGGCATGCTGACGCGGTATGATCACCGCACCGGCGAGGTGCGGGACATCACGGTCTGGCCGCAAAATCTGGCAGGCTGGGGCGCCGACCGCCTGAGGTACCGGTTTCAGTGGACCTTCCCGATCGTGATCTCGCCGCACGATCCCGCCGTGCTGTACGTCGCCGGTAATCACGTCTTTCGTTCGACAAACGAGGGCGCGAGCTGGGACGTCGTCAGCCCCGACCTGACCCGCAACGACCGCACCAAGCTCGCCGCGTCCGGCGGGCCCATCACGCGGGACAACGTCGGGACCGAGTACTACTGCACGATCTTCGCGTTCTGCGAATCCCCCGTCACCGCCGGGGTCCTGTGGGCCGGGTCCGACGACGGCCTGGTGCACCTGTCGAGGGACCACGGCAAGACGTGGAGCAACGTAACGCCGCCGGATCTGCCCGAGTGGGCGCTCATCAGCATCATCGAGGCGTCGCCCCACGATCCCGCGGCCGCGTATGTCGCCGCGACCCGGTACAAGCTGGGCGACGTGCGCCCGTACCTGTTCAAGACCACGGACTACGGCCGCACGTGGACCCGTATCACCGGGGGCCTGCCGGACCGCCTGATTACCCGCGCGATTCGAGAGGATCCTGCGCGGCGGGGCCTGCTCTATGCCGGGACGGAGACCGGCGTCTTCTTCAGCCTGGACGGCGGCTCCCGGTGGCAACAGCTCCGGGGCGGTCTGCCGACGGTCGCCGTCCACGACCTCGTGATCAAAGAGACCGAGCTCGTCGTCGCGACCCACGGGCGGTCGTTTTGGGTGCTCGACGACCTGTCACCGTTGCGGCAGCTCAGCGATGATATTGTGCGGGCGAAGATCCACTTGTTCACGCCGCGCGCCGCGGTGCGGCTCACCACGCACACGCTCTCGTTCCCGCGGCGCGGCGCGCGCACATATGGCCGGGCCGGCGGGTTCGGCTTCGTCGCGGATGTGACGGCGGACGGCCGGGTGGCGCTGCGGGATGCGGGGCAGAACCCGCCGGACGGCGTCGTGGTGCATTACCACTTTCACGACCGGCCCGACGAAGAGGTCAAGCTCGCGTTTCTGGACGCCCGCGGGCGGGTGCTCGCGGAATTTTCGAGCGCCGGCGAGGAGCCGGTAGCGCCGGGGCACAGCTACTCGCTCACGGCGACGGACCAGGCGCGCCGCGTTCCCGCGGAGCGCGGCGCCAATCGATTCGTCTGGAACATGCGGCTCCCCGGCGCAACGGAGGTGCCGGGGGCGGCGATGTGGTTTGGGTTTCTCGGCGGCCCGCGCGCGCTGCCCGGAACGTACAGCGTGCGTCTTACGGTCGGCACCACCGTGCTGAGCCGGCCGTTCGAGATCCGCAAGGATCCGCGGCTCGCGACGCCGGACGCGCATCTCCAGGAGCAGTTCGACTTCCTGCTCGGTGTCCGGGACAAGCTGAGCGAGGTGCATGACGCCGTGCTGGACGTACGCGACATTCGGGCGCAGGTGCAGGCGTGGGTGTCGCGGGCCGAAGGGCTCGCGGCCGGCGCCACGCTTGCGGGAGCGGCGAGAGAGCTCTACACACAGCTCGACGGCATCGAGGATGAGCTCATTCAATGGCGGGCGGAAGCGTACGAAGATACCTTTCACTTCGCGGTTCGCCTGAACAACGAACTCGCCACCCTCGCCGACCTGGGCAACATGGCGGACGCGGCGCCCACCCGGCAGGCGCGCGAGCTGTTCGCCGAGCTCGCGGCGCGGGCCGACGCCCAGCTTCGGCGCCTGGCGGACGTGAAGCGCCGCGACTGCACGACGTTCAGCGACGGGCTTCGAGAACTGGGGGTGCCGCCCATCCGCCTCGGGAGCCGGCCTGAGACGGCGTAGCGCGACGATGGAGCCGCGCTTCCGTCTCGGGGTGGACATCGGCGGCACGTTCACGGACGTTGTCCTGCTCGATGAAGGATCAGGAGGCGTCGAGGTGCTCAAGGTGCCGACGACGCCGCGCGCGCCGGCCGCGGCCGTCACCCAGGGCCTCCGGACACTGGCGGCGCGCCTCGCGATCGACCCGGCCGCCATCCGCTACTTCGTCCACGGGACCACCCTCGCCGTCAACACGCTCATCGAGCGCTCGGGGAGCGCCGTCGGCCTGCTCGTGACGAGCGGCATGGAAGACATCCTGGAGATCCGGCGCCTGCGGCTGCCCGATCCGCAGAACTTCTTTACGGAGCCGCCTGCGCCGCTCGTGCCGCGCGAAGCGGTGCGCGGCATCGACGAGCGCCTCGGACCGACCGGCGCCGTCGAGCGCCCGCTGGACCTGGCCCAGGTGGAGACACGGGCAGGAGAGCTCGCGGCCGCCGGCTGCCGCGCGCTCGCCGTCTGCTTTCTCCACGCGTACGCAAGCGACGTGCACGAAGCCGCATCGAAGCAGCGGCTCGCCGAGCGGTTCCCCGGTCTGTTCGTGTGCTCGTCGAGCGAGGTGTGGCCGCAGCGGCGAGAGTACGAGCGGGCGCTGTTGACGGTGATCAATGCCCACGTGGGGGAACGGATGCGCGGGTATTTCCACGCCTTGGAGCGCGACGTACGACGCCTCGGCGTCCCCTCGGCGATCCTCTCCACCAAGTCGAACGGCGGCGTCATGACCGCCCGCACCGCGGGCGAGCGCCCCGTGGAGACGCTGTTCTCCGGGCCCGCGTCCGGGGTCATCGGCGCCCATTGGGTTGCCTCGCAGGCTGGCTACCCCAACGTCATCACGTTCGACATGGGCGGGACCAGCGCGGATGTCTCCGTCGTCACGGACCGCCCGATCTACTCCACGGAGGCGCAGGCGGGCGACTTTCCGATTCTCATGCCCTCGATCGACATCAAGTCGGTCGGCGCGGGCGGCGGGTCGGTGGCATGGGTCGATCGGGCGGGCATCCTCAAGGTCGGTCCCCACAGCGCGGGGTCCGAGCCTGGGCCGGCATGCTACGCGCGCGGCGGCGCCGAGCCGACCGTGACGGACGCGTACGTCGCGCTGGGCTGGCTCAACCCGGAGCGGTTCGCCGGAGGCGGCGTGTCGATCGCGCCGGCACTGGCCCGCGACGCGCTCGCGCGCCTCGGCGACCGGCTCGGCATGGGCGTCGAGGAAGCGGCCTGGGCGATCACCGAGGTCGCGACCGCCAACATGTACGCGCGGTTCACGCCGTTTCTCACGAGCCGCGGCGTCAACGCCGAGGAGTACGCGATCGTCGCCTACGGCGGCGCCGGGCCCACGCACGCGTGCCTGCTCGCGCGCGAGCTTGGGCTGCCGCGCGTGATCGTCCCGCGCGTCCCCGGCGCGCTCTGCGCGCTGGGGTGCCTTGTTGCGGACCTCAGGGCGGACTTTGTGCGCGTCCTGGGCGCGCGGTGCGATCGGCTGGAGCCGGCCGCGCTCGAGCGGGCGTTCCTCGACCTGGAGGCGGAGGCCGCGGCATGGCTTCACCGCGAAGGCCTGGCGGTCGCGGCCCACCGGTTCGAGCGATCTGCGGACATGCGGTACGTCGGCCAGTCCTTCGAGCTCACGACCCCGTTGCCGGCCCGCTGCGGCGACACGCTCACGCCCGTTCTCGAGGCCTTTTACCGCGTCTATCACGACGTCTACGGCTACGTCGACCGCGACGCGCCCGTCGAGATGGTGGACCTCAGGCTGCAGGCCGTGGGCGTGACGCCCAAGCCGCACGTCGCGGCCGCGAGCGCGGACGACCGCAGGGCGGCGCCGGCCGGTCCCACGGGGCGGCGCCGCCTCTATTGGGGCGGCGGCACGGTCGAGGCGGCGGTGTACCGGCGCGCCGCGCTGCGTCCCGGCGATCGCCTGGCCGGACCGGCCGTCATCGAGCAGGACGACACCACGACGATCGTGCCCGCGGGCTTCGGCGCGCGCGTCGATCCGCGGTGGAACGTGATCCTCGAGGCGATTCCCCGATGACCTCGCGCCGGACGAGCCCGATCATGCTCGAGGTGCTCCGCAATCGGTTCCAGGCGATCGCAGATGAGATGGCGTCGCTCGTGCTGCGCGCCGGCCACACCGTCTTTGTCAAGGAAACATCGGACTTCGGCGCGGCGCTCGTGTCCACGGACGGCGAGGTGGTGTGCGCGCCGATGAACACCGGCGTCGCCCTCATGGTCGGCGTACCGTGCGACGTCGCCATCCGGCGGTCGCTCGCGCTCGGCATGGACGAGGGCGACGTGTTCATCTCCAACGACGTGTGGAACACAGGCGGGATGGCGACGCACCTGCCCGACATCTACGTGTGGAAGCCCGTCTTCCACGAGGGCCGCGTGGTCTGCTACACCTGGGCCTTCGTCCACTCGTCGGACGTCGGCGGCGTCGTGCCGGGGAGCATCGCGCCGTCAAGCCACGAGATCTATCAGGAGGGGCTGCGCATCCCGGTCTCCAAGCTCTTCCGCCGCGGCGCGCTCAACGACGAGCTGCTCGCGATCATCAGGGCGAACTGCCGCATTCCCGAGCAAAACTGGGGCGATATCAAAGCGATGGTGTCGGGGCTGTCCCGCGCCGAGCAACGCGTCGCCGCGCTCATCGGCCGGTACGGGGTCGAGACGGTCCGCTCGGGCATCGCGGACGTGCTCGACTACGCGGAGGAGCAGGCGCGGGAGGAGTTTGCCCGGGTGCCCGACGGCACGTACGTCTTTTGGGATTATCTGGAGGGCGACTCCGGCGGCGGCCGCGCGATCCGCCTCAAGGTCGCCATGACGGTGGAGCGCGGCGGTGTGACGCTGGATTTTGCGGACACCGATCCGCAGACCCGCCAGTCCTACAACCTGCCGTCCCATTCGCGTCGCGGACACTGGCAGTTCGTTTTCTCGCTGGTCGGGTTTCTGCGCTCGGTCCGCGCCGGTATCGCCTACAATTCGGGGCTGGCCCGGCCGGTTGCGGTCGAGGTCCCGCGCGGCAGCGTGCTCAATCCGGAACCGGGCGTCGCGGTCGGCAACCGGTCGGCCACGCAGATCCGCCTCGTGGACGTGGTCATGGGCGCGCTCGCGCAGGCCTGTCCCGCGATCGTGCCCGCCGCGGGCGCGGGCCAGGGCTCCATCTTTCTGCTGCGGGTCCCGGACTTCGAGACGGGGCAAAGCAGGGTTAGCGTGATCCAACCGCTCTGCGGCGGCTCGGGCGGCCGCCCCACCAAGGACGGCATCGACGGCATCGATTTCTCCATCGGATTTCTCCGTAACATTCCCGTCGAAGCCATCGAGGCCGACATGCCCGTCCGCATCCGGCGCTACCGGCTGCGCCCCGATTCGGGCGGCGCGGGACGGTATCGCGGCGGTGCGGGCCTGGAGATCGAGATGGAGGTCCTCGCGCCCGAGGCCACCGCGACGTCGCGCGCGATGGACCGGTACCGCTTCCGGCCGTGGGGGCGGCTCGGCGGGCGGCCGGGCGCGCTCGGTTACACCCTGCTCAACCCCGGCACACGGCGCGAGCGCGACGTGGGCAAGATCGACGTCTTGCATCTGGCGTTCGGCGACGTGCTGCGGATCGGGACGCCGGGCGGCGGCGGGTACGGCGATCCGCTCGCGCGCGATACGGCAGCGGTCCTCGGGGATGTCCGGCGCGGCGTCGTCAGCCGCGCAAGCGCCGCGCGCGACTACGGCGTCGTGATCACGGAGGATCTGCGCGTGGACGCGGCGGCGACGGACGCGCGGCGGGCGGCGCTCCGGGGCGAGCGGCGCCCGCTCCTCGACTTCGACTTCGGGCCTGAGCGCGAGGCGCACGAGCGCCTCTGGTCCGACGCGCTGGTCACCGCGCTGAATCGCAGGCTCGAGCCCTACCCGCCGCGGATGCGCACGCTGCTGCGCGAGCGCGTCTGCGCGCTGGTCGACGAGGACGCCGCGTCGGGCCGTGCCGTGCGCGAAGCCGACCTCGCGCGATTGTTCGATCGCGTCCTCGGCGAGATGGGCCACGCCGGGTGGAAGGTGGCGGCGCCCGGGGAGCGATGAACGCCCTTATTCACGATGCTGACCTCGCCCGGGGACCCGGGTCGCCGCAGGATCGTCCGCCCGCGCCATCGAACCACGGGCGGAGTTGCGGCTTAGAGACGGAAGCAGCGAGGGAGCCACCGCGACACCGGCGGCTCCGTTTTGTTTGGCGCCGCGGCGCGCCGACGACATCAAGGGAGGTGTGGATGTGGGGGTGACCAGGCGAGTTTCGGCGGCTCTTGCGGTGTGTCTCGGCCTCTTGCTGGTGGCCGGTTCGGCACTCCCGGGCGCGGCGACGGCGCCGCTGTCGGTGCTGCGCGTCGGGGCGGATCCGGACTACCGGCCGACGTCCTGGACCGAAAAGTCGGGAAAGATGGTCGGCTCGGACGTCGATTTTGCGACCTCGCTGGCGTCGCACCTCGGCGTACCGCTGCACTACGAGGGCGTCGCGTGGGACGGCATCATCCCGGCGCTGCTCGCCCACAAGATCGACGCGATCACGGCCATGGTGATCACCGACAAGCGCAAGGAAGTGGTGGCGTTTTCCCGCCCGTACGCGTTCCAGACGATCACGACCGTGGTGCGGGCTAACAGCCCGGCGACGTTCAACCCCGGGCGAGCGGACCTGGCAAAGCTCAAAGTCGGCGTGATGGTGAGCACCGCCGCTGCGCAGGCGGTCGCCGCGATGCCCGGCGTCCGGCCGGTGAGCTACAATACGGTCGCCGATGAGTACAACGACCTGATCTTGGGCCGGCTCGACGTCGTGGCGATCGAGAGCGTCAACGCGGGCTACACGACGAAGACGGTGTTCCCCGGCAAGCTGCGCGTCACCAATCAGGACCTCACCGGACAACCCTCGTACACCGCCGTGGCGCTGCGCAAGGACGACGCCCCACTCCGGGAGGCGATCAACGCGGCGATCGGCGCGATGATGAAAGACGGGTCGCTCGAGCGGATCAATCGGAAATGGTACGGCAACGTGAAGATGATCCCCGCGCAGTAGCGGATGGATCGCACGGTCGGGTTCGTGTCCGCGAGCCGGGAGGCAGCCGGCGCTCCCCGGGATCCCCTCCCGGCTCCGGACCGCGGGGACCGGGGCTCCCGCCCGGAGCGCCCCGTGCTGGAGCTCAACGGCGTGGGCAAAACCTTTGGCCGGCATCCCCCGATCGCGGCGCTGTCGGACGTGAGCCTCATCGTCAACCGGGGGGAATCCGTCGCGGTGGTGGGCCCGAGCGGCTCCGGGAAGACCACGCTCCTGCGCTGCATCAATTTCCTGGTGCCCTACGACTCGGGCCGCGTCCTCGTCAACGGGCGCCTGGTCGGCTATCGGGAGCGCCAGGGCCGCCTGGTGCCGGACACCGAGCCGCGGGTGAACGAGATCCGGAAGCGCATCGGCATGGTCTTTCAACGGTTCAATCTCTTTCCCCACCGCACGGTCCTGGGGAACCTGCTCGAGGGGCCGCTCTACGTGCTCAAGGTGCCGCGGACGCAGGCCGTCCAGCGGGCCAAGGCGGCGCTCGAGCTCGTCGGGCTCACGGACAAGATCGACGCGTATCCCGGTCAGCTGTCGGGCGGGCAGCAGCAACGGGTGGCGATCGCCCGCGCCCTGTGCATGGAGCCCGAGTTGATGCTGTTCGACGAGGTTACCTCCGCGCTCGACCCGGAGCTCGTCGGTGAGGTGCTGGCCGTCATTCGGCGGCTCGCGCAGCAGGGCATGACGATGGTGATCGTCACCCACGAGATGGCGTTTGCCCGCGACGTTGCCGACCGCGTGGTGTTTATGGAGGCCGGACGGATCGTGGCCGACCAGCCGGCGGTCGACTTTTTCATGAAGCCCGCGACCCCGCGGATCGAAGCGTTCCTCAGCCGGTTCGCCGTGCCCGGTCGGCCCGGATAGCCGGGCGGCATGCTCCAATTTGCCCGAGACTATCTCCCCCTGTACTTCCAGGGGACCCTCGTCGCGATCGCCGTGACGGCGCTGTCGATGCTGCTCTCTGTTGCGATCGGCCTCGCGGCCGCGCTCGGTCGCCTATCCGGGAGCCGCGCCGCGCGGTCGATCGTCAGCGCCTACGTGGCGTTCTTTCGCGGCATCCCGCCGCTGGTGCTGCTCTACGTCGTGTACTTCGGCCTGCCGAGTTGGGCGGAGCAGATGGGGATCCGGCCGCTCGCCGCATTCCTCGCGCCGCTGAACAACCGGGTGCTCTCCGCGGTGATCGCCTTTGGCGTGAACAGCGGCGCCTACTCCACGGAGATCATCCGCTCCGCGATCGCGTCGATCCCGCACGAGCAGATGGAGGCCGCCCAATCGCTCGGCATGTCCTACTGGCTGGCCATGCGGCGCATCATCGTGCCGCAGTCCGCGCGGGTCGCGTTTCCCCCGCTCGGCAACGAGTTCATCGCCGTGCTCAAGGGCACGTCGCTCGCGTCGGTGATCGGCGTGACGGAGCTCATGCGCGATGCGCAGCTCGTCGCGGCCGCCACGTTTCAGAACTTGATGGCGTACAGCCTCGCCGGAGTGTACTATGTCGTGCTCGTGATCATGCTGCAAGGCGCGGTGGGCTGGATCGAGGGCCGGCTCTCGCTGGCGCACAAGTGAGAACGGCTGCCTTTGGCAGCTCGGAGCGAGGTGACGGGACATGCAGTCGCTCAGAATCGGAAGCGCGGACGCGGCCCCCGGGGCGAAGGCGCGGGGCGTCATCGCGGCCGGACGCGGCTTTGACGGGCCCGTGGAGGTTCCGGTGGTCGTGGTGCGCGGCGCGCACGAGGGCCCGACGCTGTGGATCGACGGCGCGACGCACGGCGACGAGCCGGAGGGCACGGTGGCCTGTTGGATGCTCGGGCAGGAGGTCGATGCGGAGCGCCTCTCGGGATCGCTGGTGCTGGCGCCGCTCTTGAACGTGGCGGCCGCCAAGCATTCCGCGCGGGGCGACCCCCTGGACCGTGTCAACCATGATTTGAACCGAATCTACCCCGGCAAACCCAACGGCCGCGGGACAGAGCGGTTGGCCTGGGCGTATCACGAGCAGCTCTCCGCCCACGCCGATATCGTGCTGAGCCTCCATTCCGGCGGGACCGTGGGGTACATGTCGCGGGTCATCTACCATAACGACGTTCCGGCGTCCCTGGACCTCGCGAAGGCGTTCGGTCCGGGCTGGGACCTGATCGTCGAACCCGCCTACTCCCCGGACCGGCGTCCCGCGACGGGGACGATCGAGGCGGTCGCGGGAGCGCGCGGCAAGCCGGCGTTGGTGATCGAGCTCGGCGGCCTGTGCGAGAGCGCGCCGCCACGGCTCCGCGAGAACGCCCGCCACCTTGCCGACGGCTGCCTCAACCTGATGCGCCACCTCAAGATGCTGCCGGGGCGGGTCGAGCGCAACGGGCGGTGGAAACTTGGGCGCGAGTGGCTCGTGCAAAACAATGCCGGCGGGTTTTGGCTTCCCGATCCTGCCTTCGGCTTCCGCAAGCCGGTGGCGGCCGGCACCGTCCTCGCGCGGATTCACGACCTCTACGGGGACGTCGTCGAGGAGGTCAAGGCTCCCCATGACGGCGAGACCATCGGCATGCGCACCAACCCCTACGTCGGCCTGCCCGGCGAGTACTGCGTCTACTTCGCGGAGATCCTCGGCGAGGTCACGGCGTGACGCAGGGCCAAGACGCGGCGCCGGCCGGCCGGGGCGAGTGCGACTGCGTTGCCTCGGTGCGCGCTCCCTCGCGCACTTCGAAACCGGACCCGGGGCGACTTGGCTGTGTGCCGCGCCGGCGAATCCGCTACGGCGGCGCCACGCGGGCGTAACCCGCTTCGGTGCGGGCTAGGGCAGCGTCTTTGATGTTTGACGAGGGTAGATGGGTCGGCCGGATCTGCTCGGACGTACTGGCTCACGCCGTAGGCAGCGGGCGTTCGACGCCCGCGGTGCGCACGTGTGCCTCTGCATCTTCGCTTGCGCGGCGGACAAAGCGACAACCCTGAATCGGTAGGCGTCGGTCGCGTTCTGGCTCACGCCGTAGGCCCAGGAGCGAAGGGCAGATCCGGCCGGCTCGAACCCTTGCCGGAGTTCGGCGATGATGCACTAGGGCAGGAAGCGCCGGGCGGCGGTCCGAAGGCGCTCTGATCACGGGGAGGGGGGATCGGATGTTTTTGCGCGCAGTGGCAGTGGGAGCGATGCTGCTTGTCGCCGCAGTCGCGGCGGGACCGGCGCTCGGACCGGCCGGCGGCCAGGCGCCTCCGATGTTCCGGACGCCGCTCAACGGGGAGCCGCCGACGCTCGACCCGTACTTCGCGGTGGATTCGGCGTCCGCCCCGATCGTCTTCCTCATGTACAACACGCTCGTCTCGCTCGACAGTACCGGCCGGCTGCTGCCGCAGGCCGCCAGGAGCTGGGACATCTCGCCCAACGGGCTCATCTACACGTTCCATCTCCGGGACGACATGTATTTCCACGGCGGGCGAAAGGTCACGGCCGCCGATTGGAAGTGGTCGTTCGAGCGGATGGGGAGCCCGGCGCTCAAGTCCACGGTCGGGTCGGTCGTGGTCGCCGGGATTCAGGGGTACGATGCGTACCAGAACGGTGCCGCGGGCATCGCCGGCATCACCGCGCCAAACCCGACCACGCTACAGATCACGCTCAACCCGGCCCGCCGCGGCGGCTTTCTCAATCGCCTCGCCTATTATGCCGCCGTCGTGGTGGACAAGGACGTCGTGCAGCGTGGCGGCAACGGGTGGTTCGCGACGCAGGACGCCGGCTCGGGACCGTTCGTGTTCAAGGAGTGGGCGCATAACGACCACCTGACGCTCGCGAGCTTCCCCCGCTACTACGCCGGCGCGCCCCGGATCGCCGGCGTGAGCGTGCCGATCGTGACCGAGAGCCAGACGCAACTCTCCGAGTATCTGGCCAACCAGCTGGATTTCATTCAGGTGCCGCTGGGGGACTATAAGCGCATCCGCGCGGACCCCACGCTCGGGAAGCAGCTCCTGACGTATCCGCGGGCGCAAGTGCTCTTTCTGGGCCTGAACCCCCGCGTGTACACGGCGTTCAAGGACCTCCGGGTCCGCCGCGCGTTCGCGATGGCGATCGACAAGGCCAAGATCTCCAAGACGGTGTTCTTCGGTTTCTTCACCCCCGCCAACTCGATCGTGCCGCCGGGGATCCCCGGCTTCTACGCGGGGTACAAGGGGCTGCCGTACGATCCCGCCGGGGCCCGGAAGCTGCTCGACGAAGCCGGGGTGTCAGGCAAGCTGCCGCCGCTCTCGATCGCGATGAACCCGTTTTCGCCGGTGTCGCAGATGATGGCGGAGCCGGTCGCGGCCATGCTGAAGCAGAACCTCGGCGTGGACGTGCAGCTGCAAAAGACCGAATTCTCGAACTTCATCGCCAACGAGAACAAACGGACCGTGTACCAGTCGTTCATGACCGGGTGGTCGGCCGACTACCTGGACTACAGCGACTACCTTGACTTTCTGCTCTACAGCACGTCGCCGCTCAACCGCCAGAGCTACGAGAGCGCGGACTTCGACAAGCTCGTGGATCAGGCGAACGCCGCGCCGAACGAGGCGCAGCGCATCGCGATCTACCACAAGGCCGAGGCGCTCGCGGTGACCGACGCGCCGATGGTCCCCATCCTGTTCAGCCAGTTCGCGTATCTCAAGAAGCCGTATGTGCAGGGGCTGCAGACCACGCCCGCGGTCAACGGGTGGCTGCCGTTCAGCGGGGTGCGCATCGTGAAGTAGCGCCGCGCGCATCACCCGGATGGCGCGATACATCGCTTACCGCGTCGGCATGGCGGTCCCGCTGTTTTTGGGGGCCGCCCTGCTCATCTTCGTGGCCGGGCATCTGGCGCCGGGGGATCCGGTGCAGACCGTCCTCGGCGATCACTACACCCCCGCGGCCGGGGCCGTGCTGCGCCATCAGCTCGGTCTGGACCGCCCGTTGCCGGTCCAGTTCGCACGGTATCTCGGCGATCTCGCGCGCCTCAACCTCGGGACGTCCTACGTCAACCCCGGTCTCCGCGTGGCCGACCTCGTCGGCCACGCGCTGCCGATCAGCCTCCGGCTTGCCGGGCTCGCGGTGGCGCTCGCGACGGTGACCGGCGTCCTGCTCGGGGTGGGCGCGGCGACCGCCCGCCGCGCGATCCTGGATTCCCTCATTCAGGTCGGGGTCGTGGTGGGGCTGTCGCTGCCGAGCTTCGTTACCGCGGCCGTGCTCGTGTATCTCTTCGCGCTGCGCTGGCCGCTGCTGCCGGTTGCGGGATGGGGGGCGCCCGCCAACTACGTCCTGCCCGTGGCCGTGCTGGCGATCTCGCCGGTGGCGTTCATCGCGCGGATCGCCCGCGCGAGCGTCGGGCAGGCGCTGCTCGAGGACTACGTGCGCACCGCGCGGAGCAAGGGGCTCCGCGCGCGGCGCGTCCTGTTCCGGCACGTCCTCCGGAACGCGGCGCTGCCGGTCGTCACCACGATCGGCCTGGCCTTCGGCAACGCGATCGTGGGAGCGTTCGTCGTCGAGGTGCTGTTCAACATCCCGGGGATCGCGCGCGTGGCGATCAACGCCATCCTCCAGCGGGACTACACGGTGCTGCAGGCCACCGTGCTCGTCTACACGGCGCTGTTTTCGATCGTCAACCTGATGGTCGACGTCTCCTATGCATACCTCAATCCGCGTATCCGATACTGACCGCGCGCCCGCTGGTGCGCCGCGCCCGAGGAGCCGGCCCGAGGCGCTGGCGCATTGGGCCCGCCGCGACCGGCCGGCCGCCGCCGCGGCTGCGTTCCTCGTCCTCGTGACCCTGCTGGCGCTCGTCGGACCCGCCGTCACCCGGTCCACGTACGATCGCGAGGATCTCGACGCGCTGTTTCAGCCGCCCAGCGCCGCGCACTGGCTCGGGACGGATCAGTTCGGGCGCGACCTGCTCACGCGCGTGCTCTACGGGGCGCGCATCTCGCTGTCGGTCGGCGGCGCCGCGGTGGTCGGGGAGTCGCTCGTCGGGCTGGCGTGGGGCACGGTGGCCGGGTTCTACGGCGGCGCCGTCGACCAGGCGCTCATGCGGATCGTGGACCTGCTGATCGGGTTCCCGACGATCCTGCTCGCGATCCTCGTCACGGGCATCTTCGGCCCCAGCCTGGCGAACATCGTATTCGCGCTGGTGCTGACCGCGTGGCCCGCGACGGCGCGGACGATCCGCAGCGAGGTCGTCTCCATCCGCCAGCGCGAATACGTCGACGGCGCGCGCGCCGCGGGCGCGTCTGTCCCGCGCATCCTGTGGCGGCACGTTGTGCCGAACGTGGCGCACCTCTTGATCGTGCGGGCCACGCTCGACGTGAGCTTCCTCGTGCTCGCGGAGGCCACGCTGTCGTTCATCGGGATCGGCGTGCAGCCGCCCCGGCCCAGCTGGGGACAGATGATCTACGAGAGCTTTCAGTACCTGCGGAGCCACCCGGCGCTCCTCGTGATCCCGGCGGCGGCGCTGTCGCTGACCGTGATCTCCTTCAATTTGGTCGGAGAGGCGCTCGGCGCGCTCCTGGACCCGCGGTATCGCCGCGGCGGCGCGTGAGCCGGGCGGTGAGGCCGGGTCTCGGGGACGCTGCCGCCGGCCGGTCGATGTGCAAGGGCTGTTCGTCGCGCTCGACCCCGCACCATGAACCCGTCGGTCGGGGACCCGGACGTACGAAGGAGCGTGAGCGATGTGCGACCGTAATGAGACCAAGGACGCGTACTATCTGCCGCATCTGACCTGGCCCGAAGTCGACGCGCTGCGCCGGCGGACGGACACGGCGGTGCTGCCGTTCGGCGCGATCGAGCAGCACGGGCCGGCGCTGCCGATGGGCACGGACACGCTCGGGATGATCGCGGTCGCGCGGGCCGCGGCCCGGGAGGCGCAGGTGCTGTGCGCGCCGATCCTGTTTCCGGCGCTGTCGGCCCACCATATGCACTTTCCGGGTACGATCACGCTGAGCGAGGACACGTTCTGCCGCGTGGTGATGGACGCGGCAGGGTCCCTGATCCAGCACGGGTTTCGGCGCATCCTGCTCGCGAACGGGCACGGCGGCAATGAAGCGACGCTCACGTACCTGGCCCACCGGATCAGCCGCGAGACCCGGGGCCGCGCGCTCGTCTTCGGCATCGCCGAGCTGCGCAAGATCTACCTCACGGCGGAGATCGACAAGCTCGACATCCACGCGGGCATCGGGGAGACGTCGAGCATGCTCTACCAGCAGCCCCAGCTGGTCCGTTCGGACCGCATCGAGCAGCCGACCATGACGCTCGACCGCTGGCGGGAGGCGCTACTCGCGCGGGTCCGCGACGATCCGTCGCTGCTGCGCTACATCACCCTCGGGCTCCCGCCCGTGCACGAGATATCCTCGAACGGGTGCATCACGTACGGGGATCCCCACAGGGCGAGCGCCGCGCGCGGCAAGGAGCTCTTCGACGCCTACGTTCGCGCCATGGTGGCGTTCATCCGTGCGTGGCAGGAGGCGACCGGGACCGAGGCAACCGTGTGAGCGTCGCCGGCCCGAGTGGCGCGCGTGACGTCGGCCATCGGGCCAGCCCCTGAGCCTGGAGCGCAGCGGCGGCCGCCGCGAGCGCCTCGATCAGCGCGGCCGCGATGCGGTCGCCTGTGTCCCGCGTTCACGCCGACGGGGTCCGCTCGAAGCAGGGGCTCGGCCTCGGGCCACGTCAGATGCTCGAGGACCGCGCCGGCGCGCGGGATCTCCTCCATCATCAACGCTGCCCGCGCCCGGTGACGAGGGCGCGCGTGACGCCGTAGTCGTGCTCGAGTTGCTGCCGCATCAGCGCGGCCGCTCGGGCCGCGTCTCCCGAGCGCATCACACGCATCAACGCAGCGTGTTCCTCCAGCACGCTCGCCATGGTCGCGCTGTAGGCCAGCATGTGCATCACGCGCTCCAACTCGTCGATCAGGCTCGTGATCGTGCGCTCGAGGCGCCCGTTGCCGGACACGCGCGCGATCTCGCGGTGAAACTCGGCGTTCAGCCGGGAGTAGAGCGCCCCGTGTTCCTCGACCGGCGCGGCGGCAACGCGGAGGATGCCGGCGGCGAGATCATCGAGCACGGCCATGTCGGCCTCGGTGAGCCGCGGGACCGCGAGCGCCGTCGCCGCCGGTTCGAGCAGTAACCGGAGGGCGTACACCTCGTCGACGTCGGCGACGCTGACATGGGGCACGATGTAGCCGACGCGGCGGCGGGCGCTGGCAAAGCCGCTGGCGACGAGGCGCTTGAGCGCCTCGCGCGCCGGGGCCCGGCTCACCGAATGGAGCGCCGCGATCCCGTGTTCTGTCAGGATGGTGCCGGGTTCGATCTTGTTCTCCACGATCTGCCGCTTGAGCGATTCGTAGAGGCCGTCGGCAAGGGTGTGCGTGCTCATTGCCCGGGTTCGATGGCGCACCGACAGCGCGCTGCGGCTCACGATCGACCTCCTCCCGGCCGGCAGCCGGAGGCGGCCGGTCGTCGCACGGGTGCTTCCTACAGTATACGCCGACGGCAGGAAATTGATCATACCAGTAGTATGTTCAGTAGCACCGCGTTCCGTGCCGCCCGCTCCGTCGGCAGGGGTGGGGCGCACACCGCGAAGCAGCATCCATGGTGGCATCCATGCAGGCGGCGGTCATTCGCGCGCACGGCGGCCCCGACCAGCTCGTCGTCGAGGAGGTTCCGCGCCCGTCGCCCGCGCCGGGCGAGGTGCTGGTGAAGGTCGGGGCGTGCGCGCTCAATCACCTCGACATCTTCGTCCGGCGCGGCATGCCCGGGCTCCCGGTGACGTTGCCCCATATCAGCGGCGGCGACATCGCCGGATGGGTGGAGGCGCTCGGGCCGGGCGTGAGCGGCATCGAGCCCGGGACCGCGGTTGTGGTCAACCCGAACTCCGAACGCGGGATGCTCGGCGAGACGCTGCACGGCGGGCTCGCGGAGTACGTGGCGGCGCCCGCCGCCGGATTGTTGCCGATTGGCGATGAATCGCGGCTCCTCGAATTCGCGTGCCTGCCCGTGGCGTACGGGACGGCCCACCGGATGCTCTTCACGCGCGCGGGCCTCCGGCAGGGCGAGCTGCTGGTCGTCGTGGGCGCGAGCGGCGGCGTGGGCGTCGCGTGCGTCCAATTGGGGAAGCGCGCCGGCGCGCGTGTGATCGCATGCACCAGCAGCGACGAGAAGGCGCGGCGGCTCAGGGCAGTGGGGGCGGACGAGACGGTCGCCGCGGCGGACGGGCAGTTCGGCCGGGCGGTGTGGGAGCTGACCGGCAAGCGCGGGGCCGACGTGGTCGTCGACTACTCGGGCAAGGCAACGTGGCCGCAATCGCTGCGGGCGGTGCGGCGCGGCGGACGGTTGGTGTGCTGCGGCGCGACGTCGGGCTACGACGCGGTGACGGACCTCCGCTATCTCTGGGTCCGCGAGATCGACATTCGAGGCTCCGACGGCTGGGCGGAGGACGATCTGCGCACGTTGACCCGTCTCGTCGAGACCAATGAGCTCCATCCGGTAATCCATGCCGTCCTCCCGCTCTCGCGCGCGCGCGAGGCCGTTGCGGAGCTCGAGGAGCGCCGGGCGTTCGGCAAGGTGCTCGTGGTGCCCGACGCGCAGCTCGCGCGCTTCGGGGCCTCGGGCGCGCCGCCGGCGCCGCGGCCGGGCGGCCACACCGAGCGGTAACCGGGCACACGGCACGGGGTCGCGACCATAGGAGCACGAGATCGCAAACGGGAGGGGAGTCCATGACGCGAGCGAGGCATGCAACGGCGTTGATCACGTCGATCGCCCTGATCCTCGGGATCGCCGCGGGCGGGGCGATGATGACGAGCGGTGTTATCGCGGCACCGAGCTTCACGATGACGATCGGCGATCTCGAGCCGTACACCGGCGACCTGGGTCCGCTCGGGGCGCCCGCCGATAAGGCGGTGAAACTCGCCACGGCGCAGCTCAACCAGGCGGCGAAGCAGGCCGGTCTCGCCGTGACCTTCAAGATGGTGACCGCCGACACGCGATCGGATCCTCAGGCGGCGCTCTCGGCGGCCCGGCAGCTCATCGATCAAGGCGCCACGTGCCTGACCGGCCCGGCCAGCACGCCGGAGTCGCTCGCGATCTTGAACTCCATCACCAAGGCGCGGCGCATCCCCATGCTGCCCTCGGCGTCGAGCACGCGGCTGCGCACCGTGGACGACGGCCACACGATCTTCCGGACGGTGCCGCCGGACAATCTCCAAGCGCGTGCGCTCGTGCTGGCCGTCAAGCAGCAGCTCGGCGGCGCGCAGGGCAAGACGGTGGCCATCGGCTACCAGAACTCGCCGTACGGCGAAGGGCTGGCCAACACGTTCAAGCAATCGTGGACGGCCATGGGCGGCCGGATCCAAGGGCCGTTCGGCTACGACCCCAACCAGCCGAGCTACGACACGGAAGCGGCGAAGATCGTCGCGGGCAGCCCGGACGCCTTCGTGTTCGCCGACTTCCCCGACACGTTCGGCAAGGTCTCGGCCGCGCTGCTCCGGACCGGGAAGTTCTCCGCCGCGAAGCTGTTCGTGTCCGACGCGCTGGCCGTGTCCCCGATCCCGGCGACGATCCCCGCGGCCGCGCTCAACGGCGCGCACGCCGTCAACGCGGGGAGCCCGACCGGCACGCCGCAGGCCCAGGCGTTCAACACGCTGTATCTGAGCGCCCCCGGGCCGAAGCGGTCCGCCCTCGACGCCAACAACTTCGACAGCGGTATCCTGTGCGGGCTCGCCGCGGTCGCGGCCGGCGCGAACACCCCGTCCCTGATCGCGACGCAACTGCCGAAGCTCTCCGGGCCCGCGGGCTCTCCGTTTACGTACCTGCAACTGGCGGCGGCGATGCGGGCGCTTCGTGCGGGCACGCGGATCCACTACGTGGGCGTGTCCGGCCCGATCGAGTTCAACGCCCAGGGGGATACGAGCGCCGGAACGTATGATCTGTCGACGTGGAAGAACGGTGCCCTCGTCCTGGTGCGACAGATCAACGCCAAGGAGTGACCCCCGCTCCGCGGCCACCCCGACGCGCCGGGCCGCCGGCGCGGACGGACGGCCGGGGGACCGGGCCGCCGCCGTGCTGAACGCCGCGCGATCCGGGACGCCGCCTCCCGCGGACGCGCGCGCGGCGGCCACGGGGGCGGGGCGGCGCTGGGTCGCGGCGGCGTGCATCGCGGCGCTCGCGGCGCTCCTCGCGTCGCGCGGCGCGGAAACGGCCGCGCAGGCGACGATCAACGGGCTCGTGACGGGGACGTACTTCGCGCTCGGCGCGGTCGGGCTCTCGCTCGTCTTCGGCGTCCTGCGGCTCGTCAACTTCGCCCACGGCGACATGCTGACGTTCGGGGCGTACGTCGCGCTGTTCCTCAACGCGGGGTCCGGCTGGCCGATCGTCCCGGCGACGCTCGGCGGCGTGCTCGCGACGGCGGCGTTGGCTGCGGCGTCCGAGCTCGCCATTTGGCGGCCGATGCGGGCGCGGCGGGCGGGCGGATTTCAGATGCTGCTGATCACGGTGGGCCTCGCGTTCGTCATCCGAAACTGCATCCAGCTCGCGGCGGGCGCGGACCCGCTGCAGCTCCGGCTCGATGTCACCAGCGCGGTCGCCCTGCCCGGGGGCCTCCGCATCGGCACCGTCGAGCTCTGGGTGGTGGTCGCGGGGCTCGGCGCGCTGCTCGCGGTCGCCACGCTGCTCCGGTACGGCCGGCTCGGCAAGGAGATGCGCGCGCTGGCCGACAATCTCAGCCTCGCCGAGGTGGCGGGCATCGACACGCGGCGCGTCATCCTGGCGACGTGGCTCTTTGCCGGCGCGTTGGCCGGGCTCGCCGGCGTGCTGTCGAGCGCGGCCGCCGGCATCCTGACCCCAAACTTCGGGTTTCAGCTCCTGCTGAGCCTGTTCGCGGCCACGATCCTCGGCGGGATCGGCAACGCCTACGGGGCGCTCGCCGGGGGGCTCCTCCTCGGGTTCGCCGAGGAGTGGTCGGCGCTGTTCGTGGACGCCCGCTGGAAGCTCGCCGTCGGGTTCGTGATCCTGATCCTCACGCTGCTCGTCCGGCCGAACGGCCTGCTCGGCAGGCCGGCGCTCAAGTGACGATCGACCTGACGGCGCTCGCGGCGCCGGATTTCTGGATCGGCGTCGGCATCGTCGCCGGTATCTACAGCATCTTCAGCCTCGGGCTGCAACTGAACGTCGGGCTCACCGGCATCCTGAACTTCGGGCAGGCCGGGTTCATGGCGGTCGGCGCGTACGCGATGGCGATCTTGATCCTCCGGTTTCACTGGCCCGCGCCGGTGGCGCTCGCGGCGTCCGCGGCGATCGCGATGCTGGCAGGTGTCGTCATCGGAGCCGCGTCGCTGCGGCTGAGCGGCGACTACCTGGCGATGGCCACGATCGCGGCCGCGCAGCTCGTGAGCGGCGTCGCGCAAAACGCCGCGCCGCTCACCGGCGGCAACCAGGGACTCCTGGGGTACGACGCGGCGTGGACGACGCTGGCGCGGTGGATGCTGGCCCGGCTGAGCGCCGTCGGGCTCGGCGACCAGAGCCAGCTCCCCCTCTTCATCGTGACCTGGGCGATCTTCGGGCTTGCCCTGGCGCTGCTCACCGGGCTCCGCGGGACGCCGTGGGGACGGGTGCTGAGAGCGATCCGCGAGGACGAGGCCGCCGCGGCGGCGCTCGGCAAGAACGTCTTTGCCTACAAACTGCAGTCGCTGGCCATCGCCGCCGGACTCGCCGCGCTCGCGGGAGACCTGCTGGCGCTCAACATCACGCTCATCTACCCGCAGTCGTTTTCCGCGGACGTCACGTTCATCGGCTTCGCCGTGCTCGTGCTCGGCGGGCTCGGCAGCTTCGCGGGGGTGGCGTTGGGCTCCGTGCTGCTGTGGAGCGTGCTGGAGGCGGCGAGTTTCGTCCGGCTGCCGCTCGCCGCCGACAAGGTCGCGGCGGTCCAGATGCTCATCGTAGGACTGGTCCTGATCGCCGTCATGGTATGGCGCCCCGAGGGGCTGCGGGGCAAGCGCGAGGAGATGGTGCTCCGTGGCTAGCCGTCCCGGCGCCCCCGGCCCCGCGCCGATCCTCGAGGTGCGGGATCTCCGCCGCGCGTTCGGCGGAGTCCGCGCCGTCGATCGGGCGAGCCTCGCGGTGGAGCAGGGGTCCATCACGGCGCTCATCGGACCGAACGGGGCGGGCAAGACCACCCTCTTCAATCTCGTGACCGGCTTTTTGCGCCCGGATGCGGGCGACGTCGTGTTCGCCGGCCGGCCGGTGACGGGCCGGCCCGCGCACGTGATCGCGCGGTTGGGCATGATGCGGACGTTTCAGCTCACCAAGGCTCTCGGCGCGATGACCGTGCTCGACAACATGCTGCTTGCGGCGCAGGATCAGCCCGCGGAGCACCTCGCGGGCCTGCTCGCCGGCCCGGCAAGCTGGCGCCGCCGCGAGGCGGCGAACCGGACGCGGGCGCTTGGGATCCTGGAGCGGTTCCGGCTGGCCGCGCAGGCGCGCGCGTACGCCGGGACGCTCTCCGGCGGCCAGCGCAAGCTGCTGGAACTGGCGCGGCTTCTCATGGCCGCCCCGCGGCTCGTCCTGCTCGACGAACCGCTCGCCGGCGTGAACCCCGTGCTGGGCCGCGAGATCCTGGCTCACATGCACGCGCTGCGGCGAGAGCGCGGGATGACGTTCCTCTTCATCGAGCACGACATGGAAGCGGTCATGAACAACGCCGACGTGGTGATCGTGATGGCGCAGGGGCGGGTCATCGCCCGCGGCCGCCCGCGCGACGTCCGGCGCGATGCCGCGGTGATCGACGCGTACCTCGGCGCCCACGCGGAGGACACGGCATGACGGCGCCCGCCACGGCCGCCGGAACCGCGATGCTCGAGGTGGCGGGCGTCGTTGCGGGCTACGTCTCCGATGCCGACGTGCTCGCGGGCGTCGACATCTCCGTCGACCGCGGCGAACTCGTCACCGTGGTCGGCCCGAACGGCGCGGGGAAGTCCACCCTGCTCAAGGTCATCGTCGGCCTGCTGCGGCCGCGCGCCGGCAGCGTCCGGCTGCGGGGCCGGCGGCTCGACCGGCTGGCCCCGCACGAGATTGTGTCGCGGGGCGTCGGCTACGTCCCGCAGCTCGAGAACGTCTTTCCGTCGCTGACCGTCCAGGAGAACCTGGAGATGTCCGCGGCGCGGACGCCGCGCGACGAGGCGCGCCGCCGGATCGACGAGCTGCTGGCGTTGTTTCCCGCCATCGCCCCCGCGCGGCGGCGCCCGGCGGGCCTGCTATCGGGCGGCGAGCGCCAGATGGTCGCGATGGCCCGCGCGCTCGTGCCGCGGCCCGAGGTGCTGCTCCTGGACGAGCCCTCCGCCGGGCTCAGCCCGGAGTACGTGGAGCTGGTGTTTCAGAAGATCGTGGAGATTCGCCGGACGGGTGTGAGCGTGCTGGTGGTGGAACAAAACGCCCGCCGCGCGCTGGCGCTCTCCGATCGGGGCTACGTGCTCGAGCTCGGCCGGAAGCGGTTCGAAGGGACCGGGCCGGCGCTCTTGGAGAACGAGACCGTGGTCGAGCTCTATCTCGGCCGGCGGCAGGGAGGCGTGTGAATGGCGGGCGCGGGGGGATGGCCGGCGGAGCTGGAGCAACGCCGGGCGCGCGTGCGCGGGCTTGTGGAACAAGCGGGATGCGACCTCGCGGTGGTCTTTGGCTGCGATGCCCACGCCGAGGCGTTTCGGTACCTGACCAACTTCGCGCCGGTGCTGGGCGACAGCTGGCTGCTGCTGGGCGCGGAGACGCGCTGCGTGCTCACGTTCCAGTGGCAGATCGAGGAGGCACGGGCGCTCTCCGGCATCGAGCGGTGGGAGGGAGCCTTTGACCCCATTCCGCTCGTTCTGGCCGCCCTGCGCGCGGGGCGACCCCGGCGCATCGGGCTCGCCGGCCACGACCGCATGCCGGCGCCGGCGCATCGCGCCCTCGTCGAAGGACTGCCGGACGCGGAGTTCGTCGATCTCGGCGCGGCTTTCGCGGCGCTGCGGCGCAGGAAGTCCGCGCTGGAGGTCGCGCGCCTCCGGGAGGCGGCGGGCATCACGGACGCCATGCTCGATGCCGCCCGCCGGCTCGCCGGGAAGGGCGGCACGGAGGCCGAGGTGGCCGCGGAGGTCTCCATCATCCCGTGGCGGCGTGGCGCCCGCTGCGCGTTCGAGACGGCGGTCGTGTCGGGCCTCCATCATCCCGCGCCGATCAGGCGTCCCACGGGGCGCGTCATCACGGCCGGCGACAGCGTCATGGTCGACCTGGGCGCGGAGGTGGACGGCTATCAGGCGGATGCGACCCGCACGTTTGTGGTGGGCGACCCGAGCCCCGCGCAGCGCCGGGCGTGGGACGTCGTGCGCCGAGCCTACGATGCGGCGCTCGAGCTGGCCAGGCCGGGCGTGGCGTGCCGGGAGCTCCACCGCGCCGCAGGCCGCGTCATCCGGGATGCGGGGTTCGAGGTCGCGCATCGGACCGGCCACGGCATCGGCCTCGCGACGTCGTTCGAGTGGCCGAGCCTCGACGTAGAGCCGGCGCCGCTCGAGCCGGGCATGACGCTTTGCATCGAGCCCGGTGTCTACGCTCCGGGCATCGGCAACATGAAGCTCGAGGACGACCTGCTGATCACCGCGACCGGCTGCGAGCTCCTGACCCGTAGCGATCGCGGGCTCGAGGTGGAGCCGTGACCGCTGGGCGCCCCTGGATGCTCGCGCCGAACGTCGGCGACCTCATCGCCGAGACGGTCGCGCTCGATCCCGGCCGCGTGGCGCTCATCGCCGGCGGCCGCTCGGTGCGCTACGGGGAACTCGCCGAGCGCGCCGCCCGCGTCGCCGGCCTCGTGCGCGGGGCGGGGATCCGCCGCGGTGAACCGGTGGCGCTCGCGCTCGGCAACGACTGGCGCTTCGTCGAGACCATGTTGGGGACGCTCCGCGCCGGGGCCGCGGCGCTCCTGGTGAACGTCAAGCTGGGGCCGGATGCGCTCGCCTACATCGTGCGCCACAGCGAGGCGCGCACGCTCGTCGCCGATGGACGGCTCGGACCGAGGCTCGCGGCCATGAGCGACGCGCTCCCGCGGGGGAGCACGGTGCTCGTGACCGATCCGGACGCGGCCCAGGACCAGTACGAGCGCTCGCTCGCGGCCGCGTCTCCGATCGCGCGGGCGGAGCCGGTGGGTCCGGACGACCTCGCGCTCCTGATGTACACGTCGGGCTCGACGGGCCGGCCGAAGGGGTGCATGTTGAGCCACAGCAACACCTGGTGGCAGGCGCGCTCGACCGCGCGGACCATGCTCCTGGACCGCGCCGACCGGGGTCTTGTGATGGGCCCGTTGTACCATGCGAACGCGCTGTGGGGAATCCTGCTGCCCATGCTGTTTACGGGCGGGTCCGTTGTCGTGCTCCCGGACTTCGATCCGCGCGGGGCGCTTCGGGCCATCCACGACCACCGCGCGACGTTCACGTCGGGCACGCCCTCCATGTACGCGCTGTTGCTGGGCGACCCCGAGATCGCGCGCTTCGACCTCTCGTCGATCGCGCTGCTGGAGTGCGGGTCGGCGCCCGTTCCCGAGGAGCTGATGGCGCGGGTCAAAGCCGCGTTTCCCTGCGAGGTCGTGGAGACCTACGGGTTGACCGAGGCCGGCGCAAACATCCTCACCCCGCGGTGGGGCGTTAAGAAGCTGGGCAGCACGGGGCTGCCCGTCCCGGATGTCCAGATCCGGATCGTCTCGCTCGACGATTCCGCGCGCGACTGCGCGGCGGGCGAGGTCGGCGAGCTGTGGTCGCGCTCGCCGGCCAATGCGCTCGGGTACCTCAAGGATTCCGCACTGACGGCGGAGCGCTTCACCCGCGACGGGTGGATGCGGACCGGGGACCTCATGCGCCGCGACGACCAAGGGTACTGCTACTTCTGCGGGCGTGCCGACGACATGATCAGCGTGGGCGGCGAGAATGTGTACCCCAAGGAGGTCGAGACCATCGTGCTGACCCACCCCGCCGTCGCCAACGTCGGCGTCGTCCCGGTCCCGCACGCGGTCAAGGGCGAGGCCCCCGTGGCCTTCGTCGTGCGGCGGCCGGGGGCCGAGGTGACGGAGGACGAGCTCAAAGCCTACTTTCTCGCGCGGGGCCCGGCCTACGCGCACCCGCGCAGGATCTTCTTCGTAGAGCAGTTGCCCATGTCGAGCACGAACAAGCTGGATCGGGGCGCGCTCAAGCAGCGCGCGCGCGAGCTGCTGCCAAACGGCGTGGCATCCGGCGGGCGGGAGACCGCCTCGAAGCCGGAGGCAAGGGGGGTGCGGCGAGATGGCGACGGTGGTTGAGGTTGTCGGCGAGATCGAGCGGCTGGTACGCGAAGGGTCCTGCGTGAACGTCGCCGGGCAGCAGATCGCGTGCTCGTCCCTGTTTGACACGCCGCGCTGCGAGGCGGCGCTGTTCCGGCTTCGTCCGGGTCAGCTCATTCCCGCCCACACCCACGCCGCGATCGACGACGTGTTCTTCGGCCTGCGGGGCAGAGGCCGCATTCGCACGTGGGACGCACGCGGTGTCCCGCACGAGCACCCGGTCGAGGCCGGCACGATGGTTCTGGTCGAGCCGGAGACGCCTCACGAGGTCGCCTGCGCCGGGGACGAATTTTGCTACATCCTGCTGCAGACGCCCAAGGACCGCGGCGACCACCACGCGTACCGGCCGGCAGGCGCGGGATCGTGAGCGGGCGAGGTCGGCCGCCGGCGTAGAAGGAGGATCGGCGTGGCGGTGGATTTGAACGACCTGCCCGGATTTCTCCGGCGCTCCCCGTATCACCGTCTCTTGGGTCTCGAGATGATCAAGGCCGGGACCGGCGAGGTGGCGGTGCGCATGCCGTTCCGCGAGGACCTTCTCGCGGGCGACGACGCGGCCGGGCGGTACGTCCACGGCGGGGCGATCGCGTCCTTGATCGACTGCGCGGGCGACTTCGCCGTGATCGCCGCCGTCGGCTACGACGTGCCGACGATCGATCTCCGCGTGGACTACCTGCGTCCGGCCACCGGCGAGCTCACGGCGACGGCGCGGGCGCGAAGGGCAGGCCGCTCCGTCGCCGTGGCGGATGTCGACGTCACGGACGGCGAGGGCCGCCTCATCGCGATCGGGCGCGGGGTGTTCAAGACATGACCGTGCGCCCGGATGCGGCGCCTGCGCAGCCCGCGACCCGTCGCCGCGGCCGTGCGCGCCGGCTCCGATCGTGGCCTAGGAATGCCGTGGGGCAGTAGGCGGCCCGTGCGACGGCCAGGTTGATCGAGGAGGGAAGGCGCATGAGGTGGTGGGTGAGCGCGCTTCTGATCGGGTGCCTGTTCGGATCGCTGGCGGCGCCGCCGGCCGAGAGCCAGAAGCCCGCCCAGGCCGTCGTCGCGATCTGGGGCTTGCCGGTACGCGTGTTGGGGAGCGGCGAGGCGGTGACCAGTTACGTCAGCCTGCTCATCAACGACGGGCTGGTCGCGGTGGACGCGCGGGGGAACGTGCAGGGGCGGCTCGCGGAGCGCTATCCGGTCTCGCCGGACGGCAAGACGTACCTCGTCACGCTCCGCGCCGCAAAGTTCCAGGACGGGACGCCCGTGACGGCGGCCGACGTCAAGGCCTCGTACGAGCTGTACCTGCATCCCAAGTATCCGACGACGGCGCCGGCGCTGCTCGAGATCGCGGGCGCCAAGGAGTACAAGGCCGGGAAGGCGCCGTCCGTGACGGGGATCACCGTCGTCAATCCCCGCACGGTGCGTTTCATCCTCGACCGGCCGTACCCGTTCTTCTACGAGCAGATCGCGACCCAGCCGATCCTCCCGCAGCACGCGCTCGCCGCGATCGACGTCGCCCGCCTGCAGGAAGCCGCGTTCGCACGCCAGCCGATCGGCGCGGGACCGTACCGCTTGAGCGACTGGCGAGAAAAGGAGAGCATCACCTTCGATGCCTTTGGCGGCTACTGGGGCGGCGCGCCGGCGCTCGGCCGGGTGGTGCTCAAGCTCATCCCGGAGGACGCCACGGTCATGGCGGAGCTGCGGGCGGGTAACATCGACGCCGGGCGGATCATCCCCGAGGCGTACGACGCGTTCCTCCACGATCCGCGCGTGACCGTGCTGCGCGTGCCGGGCGACACCTACTACTGGTTCGCGCCGAACCTCAAGCTGCCGATCTTCCAGGACGTCCACGTCCGCCAGGCGATGGCGTACGCGGTCAACCGGGACGAGATGCTCAAGGCGCTGTACCGCGGGCTGGGCACGGCCGCGCAGAGTCCCGTGCATCCGAGCCTGTGGCAGTACGACAAGAGCGTCGCAGGATACACGTACAATCCGGCCAAGGCCAAGCAGCTCCTGGCCGAGGCCGGGTGGACGCCGGGTCCGGACGGCGTGCTGCAGAAGGCCGGCCAGCCGTTCCGCGTCACGTACGGGTTCCTGGCAGGCAAGGATTATCAGGATCAGGCCCTGCTCATCCAGCAGTACCTCCGCGCCGTGGGGATCGACATCAAGCTGCAGGCGATCGAGCGCGGCGACTTCTTCAGCCGGTATCTCGTGCAGGGCGGCCCGATCGAGCTCGCCGGGGTGGCCTGGTT
>JAJPJL010000136.1 GCA_021324255.1 Bacillota bacterium | reverse complement strand
GGGCACGACGAACTCGGGCGCGTGCGGACGTACCTGTTCGCGCCCGAGCCGCCGCCCGCCGACGTCCGCCGCGGCGACGTCGTCCTGTTCTCGGCGCCGGGCGAGGGGCGTGAGTGTATCGAGATCGCACGGCGGGTGCTGGAGGAGGCCGGCAACGGCGTGGCCTTCGATCAGATAGCCGTCCTGCTGCGCGATCCGGCGAGGTACACGCGGCCGCTCGAGACCGCGCTCGCCCGCGCCGGCGTTCCCGCCTACTTCGCGCGCGGCACGCTGCGCCCGGATCCGGCCGGGCGGGCGTTTCTTACCCTGCTCGACTGCGCGCTGGAACGGTTTTCCGCGAAGCGGTTTGCCGAGTACCTCGCATTCGGCCAAGTCCCGGTTGGCGAATCGGTGCCGGCCGGCGGCGAGCCTCCGTGGATGCCTCCCGAGGACGAGACGATGGGCGCCGCGGTCGAGCTCGCGACCGAGCCTGCTCCGGCGCCCGGCGCCGGCGCCCTCGACCCCATGAGCCCGGCCGCGTCTCCCGCGGCGGCGGAAGGGGAAGGGGAGAGCGGCAGGGGAGACGGCGGCCTCCAAGCGCCCTGGAAATGGGAGCGCCTGCTCGTCGAATCGGCCGTGGTCGGCGGCGCGGACCGATGGCGCCGCCGGCTCGACGGTCTGGCTGCGGAGATGCGGCTCAAGCTCCGCGCGCTCGCCCGGGACCCGGACGACGCGAGCCGCGCCGCCGCCGTCGAGCGCGATCTCCGACGGCTCGATGAATTGCGGACGTTTGCGCTGCCGGTCATCGACATGCTCGCGGCGCTTCCCGATCGCGCCACGTGGGCCGAGTGGCTGCCCGCGCTTGAAGCGCTGGCACCGCACGTCCTCCGCCGGGCCGAGCGTGTGCTCGCGGTCCTCGCGGAGATGCGGCCGCTCGGCCCCGTCGGCCCGGTGGGCCTCGGCGAGGTGCGCGCCGTCCTCGCTCCGCATCTTGCCAACCTGGAACAGCGGCCGCCGGCTGACCGGTACGGACGGCTCTTCGTCGGCACGATCGAGCAGGCGAGAGGGCGCGCGTTTGAGGCCGTCTTCGCCCCCGGCCTCGCCGAACGGGGCTTCCCGCACAAACTGCGCGAGGACCCCATTCTGCTCGATGAGGTCCGCGAGGCGCTCGCGCTTCCCCTGGTGACGCAGCCAGACCGCAGCGACCACGAGCGGCTCCTGCTGCGCCTGACGGCCGGCGCCGCAACGCGACGCCTGTACCTCTCGTACCCCCGCCTCGACGTCGACAACGGCCGGCCGCGGGTTGCCTCCTTCTACGCGCTCGAGATCCAACGGGCGCTCACCGGCGACATCCCCGACCCGGAGACCCTTGCCCGCACGGCGGCCGACATCGGCCGGGCCCGGTTGGCGTGGCCGGCCCCCGACATCCCGAGCGCGGCCATCGACGAGATCGAGCACGATCTCGCGACGCTGCGCATGCTTCTGGACGAGTCCGACGAGCGGCGCCGCGGACGCGCCCGCTACCTGCTCATCCTCAACGACTGCCTCGCGCGCTCGCTGCGCGCTCGCTGGTACCGGTGCCGGCCCGAATGGAGGTCCGCCGACGGTCTCGTCGAGCCGACGGAGGCGATCCGCCCGGCGTTGGAGGCGGCCCGGCTCACCGCCCGCGCCTATTCTGTCGGCGCCCTCCAGCATTTCGCGGAGTGTCCGTACCGCTTTCTCTTGCTGGCTGTCCACCGGCTCGAACCGCGGGACGAGCCGGCGCCGCTTGAGCACCTCGACCCGATCACCCGCGGCGAGCTTGTGCATGAGGTGCAGGCCCGGTTGATGCGGCGTCTGCGGGCCGGCGGACTGCTGCCGCTGAGCCCGGATCGCGCCGCCGCGGCGCGGCAGGCCCTCGACGCCACGCTGATAGAGGTCGCGGCACGGTACCGCGAGCAGCTCGCGCCGGCGATCCCTCGGGTGTGGGAGTCGGCCGTCGAGTCGCTGCGCGTCGACCTGCGGATGTGGCTTGAGCGCATGGTCGATGCGCGCGCGACCTGGGATCCGGTCGCCTTCGAACTGGCTTTTGGTCTGTCGGTGGAGGAGGTGGCGGGGCTTGATCCCGGGAGCGTGCCCCGCGAGGTGGTCATCGACGGCGGCTACAGGATCCGCGGGGTCGCCGATCTTGTCGAGCGGCATCGTCGCGAGGCGGTGCTCCGCGTCACCGACCACAAGACCGGAAAGGTTCGCGTACCGAACGGCGTCGTGGTCGGGGGAGGGAGGGTGCTTCAGCCGGTCCTCTACGCGCTGGCCGTGCAGGACGTCCTCGGGACGTCCGTCGTCGAGGCCCGCCTCTTTTACTGCACGCGCGCCGGCGCGTTTGCGGAACGTGTCGTCCGCATCGCCGGGACGGACGCCGCCGCACGCGCGACAGAGGTCCTCGCAACCATCGATAACGCCGTCGCGACGGGGTTTCTCGCGCCCGCGCCGCGTCACGAGGCGTGCCGGTGGTGCGATGTCCGCGAGGTCTGCGGTCCCGACGAGGAGCGGAGGATCGCCCGAAAGGCCCAGGGCCGCCTCGCCGACCTGAACCGGATGAGGGCGCTGCGGTGACGGGTCCCGCCGATCGGGCGGCGCGCGAGCGGATCCGCACGTCGCTCGATGAGACGCTGGTCGTCGAAGCGGCCGCCGGCACCGGCAAGACCACGGCGCTTGTCGGCCGTCTGGTCAACGTCCTGGCCGCCGGCCGCGGCACCGTCGAGTCGATCGTCGCGGTCACGTTTACCGACGCCGCGGCCGGGGAGTTGAAACTGCGGCTGCGCGCGGGCCTCGAAACCGAACGGCAGCGCACCGGCGCGCCGGACCGGCGCCGCCACCTGGGAGACGCCATCGCACGGCTTGAGGAAGCCCGTCTCGGCACGATCCACGCCTTCTGCGTCGACCTGCTTCGCGAACGGCCGGTCGAAGCCCGCGTGGACCCGGCGTTCCGCGTCGCGGAAGATTCCGAAGCGCGAGACCTCTACGACCGCGCCTTCGACGCCTGGATGCAGACGTGTCTCGATACGCCCCCCGAGGGCGTGCGCCGCGCGCTCAGCCGCCCCAACCTGCGCGACGACCCGGACGGCGACGGCCGGCCCACGGAGCGCCTGCGGCGGGCGGGGTGGGACCTTGCGACGTGGCGCCATCTCGGAGCTCCGTGGCGGCGGCCGCCGTTTGACCGCCAGGCGCGCATCGCCGCGCTTGCCGATCGACTGCGCGATCTCGTCGGGCAACTGCGGACCTGCGCACGGCGGGATGATCGGCTCTTCGCCGACACGGAGGCCGCCCGGCAGTTGTGCGACGACGTCGAGTTCGCGGAACGCGAGCAGCCGCGCGACGTCGACGCGCTGGAAAGCATGCTGGTCGCGCTGGCGCACGACACGACCTTTCGACAGCCCCGCCCGGGCAGCGATCGAAACTACCGGGGCGGCGCGGCGCGCGCGGACATCCTGCGGCGCCACGCGGCGTTCGTCGCGGCCCTCGACGAGTTCGAGCGCGACGCCGACGCCGATCTCGCCGCGGCGCTGCAGGCGGAGTTCCGGGCCGCGCTCGACCGGTACGACGCGTTGAAGACGCAGCAGGGCGTCCTCGATTTCACGGATCTGCTGGTGAAAACGCGCGATCTGCTGCGGGACCGCGCCGATGTGCGCGCGGCGATGCAGCGTCGCTTCACCCACATCTTCGTGGACGAGTTCCAAGACACGGACCCGCTGCAGGTCGAGATCCTGCTGTTGCTCGCCGCGGCCGATCCGGCCGTGTCTGACTGGCGCGACGTCGCCCCGGTCCCGGGCAAACTCTTCGCCGTCGGAGACCCGAAGCAGTCCATCTACCGGTTTCGCGGCGCCGATGTCGGCATGTACCAGGCCGCCAAAGTGCTCCTCTGCGGCCGAGGCGCGACGCTGCTCGAACTGACGACGAGCTTTCGGGCGGTCCCGCCGCTCCAGCACCTCGTCAATCGGGCCTTCCGCCCCGTGATGGCCAAGGACCGCCGGACGTTCCAGGCCGCCTACATCCCGCTCGCGCCGCACCGGCCGGCGCGCGACCAGGTCGCGATCGTGGCGCTTCCTGTGCCGTCGCCCTACGGCCGGCACGGAGGCGTCACGAAGAAGGCGATCGGCGCGTCCGTCCCGCACGCGGTGGCGGCCTTTGTGGACTGGCTCATCCACGAAAGCGGCTGGACCGTGACGGAGCGCGACCAGCAGGACTCGATGCCCGTCGAGGCCCGGCATGTGTGTCTGCTGTTCCGCAGATTCTCCGACCGGGGCAGCGACAGCACGCACGCATACGTCGACGCCCTGGAGGCGCGCGGCATCCGGCAGCTCCTCGTCGGCGGCAAGTCCTTCCACGCGCGCCAAGAAGTCGAGAGTCTCCGGACGGTCCTCACCGCGATCGAGCGGCCCGACGATCAGCTGGCGGTCTTCGCGTCTCTCAAGGGACCGTTCTTTGCGATCGGCGACGCCGAGCTGCTCGAGTGGCGCCACGGGGTCGGCCGGCTGCACCCGTACCGCGTGCCTGCCGGGGAGGCGGCCCTGCCGGAGCGCCTTGCCCCGATCGCGCGGGCGCTCACGCTCCTCCGCGCCTTGCACCGCCGGCGCAACGGCCGGCCGGTCGAAGAGACCATCAACGATCTGTTCGCGGCTACCCGCGCCCATGCCGGCCTGGTCCTCTGGCCGCACGGCGAGCAGGCTCTCGCCAACGCGATGCGCGTCGCCGACCTCGCCCGCGCCTACGAGGCCACGGGCGGCCTTTCGTTCCGCGGCTTCGTGGAACGTCTCGAGCGCGACGCCGGAGGCGAGGCGCCGGAGGCCCCGATCTTGGAAGAGGGCAGTGAGGGGGTGCGGATCATGACGGTCCACAAGGCCAAGGGGCTCGAATTCCCCGTCGTCATCCTGGCCGACCCGATCGCGAACCTCGCGTGGACCCGTGCCTCGCGCCACGTCGACAACGACGCCGCGCTCTGCGCCTTGCGCCTCACCGGCTGGGCGCCGTGGGACCTCCTCGATCATGAAACCGACGAGCTGGACCGCGAGCGGGCGGAGGGGCTGCGCATCGCGTATGTCGCGGCGACCCGAGCGCGCGACCTGCTCGTCATTCCCGCGCTCGGGGACGATCCGTTCGGCGGCGGCTGGCAGGCGGCCGACGACAGTTGGATGGCTGCGGTCCAGCGCGCCCTCTACCCGGTCCCTGCGATGCGCCGTGACTCAACCGCGCCGTCCGGCTGCCCGGCGTTCGGCGACGATGGCGTCGTGCACCGTCCACCGGGCGAGTCCGCGGGACCTCGTACCGTCCGACCTGGCCTCCACGCGCTCGGCGAGACCGCGGAGACCCGCTACGGCGTCGTCTGGTGGGATGCCCATGCGCTGCGCCTCGATGCCCCGCCGGCCGCGGGTATTCGCGGTGAGGACCTCATCGCCGACGCCGGCGGCGAAACCGTCGCGACGAGCCTGCGGGCGTACGAAGAGTGGCGGCAAGAACGCGACCGCGTCCGCTCGCGGGGGCGGCGGCCCGGTATCGTGGTCGAGACCGTCGCCGGGGCGGCCCGTCAGGGGGCGCCGGATCTGGATGAAGCCGCGGCCGCGGTCCAAGTTCTCGACGCGAACCTCGGGATCGTCAAACCCGGCGGCCGCCGGTTCGGGACCCTTGTCCACGCCATTCTGGCCACCGTTGCGCTGGACGCATCGCCCGAGCAGGTCGCCGCGGCGGCCGTCACGCACGGCCGGATCGTCGGGGCCCCCGACGCCGAAATCGCCGTCGCCCGGCGCGTCGTCGAAGGCGTACTCGCGCATCCGCTGCTCAGGCGGGCGCACACCGCGTGGGCCGCTGGAAAGTGCCGGCGGGAAACGCCGGTGACCTGGCTGGACAGAGACGGCAAGCTCATCGAGGGCGTCCTCGATCTGGCGTTCGAGGAGGAGGACGCGTGGACGATCCTCGACTTCAAGACCGACGCGGAGATTGGAGGCGACGAGCGACATTACCGCCGCCAAGTCTCTCTCTATGCCGCCGCCGTTGCCAGGGCGACGGCGAAGAAGGCCAACGGCATTCTCTTCCAGATATGAATGGACGGCGCCGAGAGAGGGATCAGGCCTGCATGGATCCCTAACCCGCTCCGCAAGACGTCGTGCATCCCGCCCGTGCAGGAGGCCCGTATCGGGCTCACGAACGGTCCCGCATCGCAGCCGCCGTGTGCGCGGCGAGAACGCGGTCGCACGCGGCCTGCGGCGGTATCTCGATGGAGGAGGCAGCACACATGCGGGCGGTCATCTCCTTCGTGGTCGCGGTCGGGTTGGCGCTGACGCTGTTTGGCCCCGCGGGCGCGGCCGGCTACAAGACCGTGGTGCAGTTCGGCGTGAACCGCGCCGCGGACAACCTCGACCCCGTCACCCAGGACGCCAACCCGAATATCTGGGCGTTCATGCAGATCTACCAGCAGCTCGTGCGCGTCAACGTCAAGGGCGACGGGTTCGTCCCGGACCTCGCCCAACGGTGGACCGTGTCGCCGAACGGCAAGACGTGGACGTTCTACCTGCGTCCGGACGCCAAGTGGTCCACGGGGGATCCCGTCACGGCCGCGGACGCCGCCTGGTCCCTGCAGCGCGCCCACGATCTCGACGGGCCCTGGAAGTGGGCGCTGGAGGCGGTGCAGAGCATCGCGGCCGCGGACGACCACACGCTGGTGATCACCCTCAAGGAGCCGTGGGCGCCGTTTCTCTCGGACGTCTCGCTGTTCTCCAACAGCATCCTCCCGGCCAAGATATTCCGCGACGCCAAACCCGAGGATATCTCGAACAAGCCCGTGGGGTCGGGTCCCTTCATGCTGACCGAGTGGCGGAAGGGCGACGAGATCGTCATGAAGGCCAACCCGCACTACTTTGAGAAGGGGCGGCCGCGGACGTCCGAACTGCACATCCGGTACATTCCCGACGACAACAACCGCATGATCGCCCTGCAGTCCGGGGACGTCGACGGGATCGACTACCCGCCGTTCTCGCAGATCTCGGTCCTGCGGCGGGACCCGCGGCTGGACGTGCAGCTCAACCCCTCGACGGCGGTGTCGCACGTCATGCTGAATGTGACGCAGGCGCCGCTCAACAACGTCAAGTTCCGCCAGGCGCTGTCCTACGCGACGGACCGCGCCGCGATCAACAAGGGCGTGTGCTACGGCTTCTGCGTGCCGGCGACGTCGTTCATGCCGTTGACCACGCTCTACTTCAACAAGGGGCTCAAAGGATACACGTACGACATGGACAAGGCGAAGGCGCTCCTCAAGGAGTCCGGGGTGCCGACGCCCGTGACGCTGACCGCGATGTTGTGGGCGGGCGCCGGCGATCCCCAGACGGCGACGACGCTGCTCAAGGGGATGTGGGCGCCGCTCGGGGTGACGTTGAACCTGGCGCCCCTCGACCGCGCGGCGGCGACGCAGCGGATGCGTGCGCTGGACTACCAGGTGTTCGTCAGCGGGTGGACGAACGACGTGCCGGACCCCTCGGAGCTGGCGAACTACGAGTTCGACTACGTCACCGCGAAGTCGTACCACACCGGCTATCACTCGGCGCAGATGGACAAGCTGCTCGCGGCCGGCATGAGCGAGCTGGATCCCGCGAAGCGGCGGCAGATCTACTACCAGATCCAGGATCTGGCGATCCAGGACGCGCCGCTCATCTGGCTCTACTACGCGCCGTACACCATCGCGATCAACCGGAAGATGCACGGGTTCGTGCAGATGGCCACGGGGCCGTGGCTCTTCAAGGACGTGACCGTGGAGCAGTAGCTCGGATTCCGGCATGCTGCGGTACGCGCTCGGCCGCATCGGTCAGACGGTGCCGATCGCGCTGCTCGTCACCATCCTGATCTTCCTGCTGATCAAGCTGGTCCCGGGCGATCCGGCGTCGGCCATCCTCGGCGACCGGGCCACCGACGCATCCGTGGCGGCGCTGCGCCACCAGTGGGGCCTGGACCGGCCGATCTGGGAGCAGTACGCGGTCTACATGCGCAACCTGGCGACCGGCAACCTCGGCACGTCGCTGCGGTATCAGTCGCCCGTCGCCGACATGCTGCCGGCCCGGACGTCGGTGACGTTCTTCCTCGTCGTCTACAGTCTCGTGCTCTCGGTGGCGATCGCCGTCCCGCTGGCGCTGGTGGCCGCCGCGTACCGCGACCGGTGGCCGGACCAGGTGATTCGCGCGTCGATGGCGCTGCCGCTCGCGGCGCCCGCGTTCTGGGTCGGGATCTTGCTCCTCATCGTGTTCTCCCTGAAGCTGCGGCTCTTCCCGGCGGACGGGTACGGCGGGGGCTTTGCCGACCACGTGCGGCATCTCTTCCTCCCGGCGTTGACGCTCTCGTACGCGTTTGCGTCGGTCCTGTGCCGCAACCTGCGCTCCTCGCTGGTTGACGTGCTCCAGACGACCTACGTCGACTTCGCGCGCGCCAAGGGCCTGCGCCGCCGGGTCGTGCTGTTTCGGCACGTGTTTCGGGCGGCGCTGCTCCCGGCGGTGACGCTCATCGGCGTGCGGCTGACCTACGCGATCGGGGGCTCCGTCGTGATCGAGACGGTGTTCGCGATCCCCGGGCTGGGCTCGTGGATGGTGGACTCGATCCTCGCCCGCGACTACGTCGTGGTCCAGACGCTCACGTTGATGTTCGCGCTCGGCACGATGCTCATCAACCTCGCCACGGACCTCATCTATCCGTTGTTCGATCCGCGGCTGCGGATGGGGTAGCGGGTCATGACGACGCTCGCGGGCGAGCTCGCGCCTCCGCGCGCCGCGCGGACCCGGGTCCCCCTCGGGCTCGCGGCGGGCGCCGCGATGCTCGTGGCGTTGCTCGGTGGCAGCGCGCTCGCGCCCGTGCTCACCTCGTACGATCCGTACGCGCAGAATCTCAACGCCATGCTGCTGCCGCCGTCCGCGGCGCACTGGTTCGGCACCGACAACTACGGCCGGGACGTGTTCACCCGTGTGCTGTACGGGGCCGCGATCGATCTCCGCATCGCCGTGCTCGCCGTGGTGTTCCCGTTCGTGTTCGGCGTCGTGGCCGGGGCCGTGGCCGGCTACCTCGGCGGATGGGCGGACGCGGCGGTGATGCGCGCGGTCGACGTGATCACCGCGGTGCCGTTCATGGTGCTGGTGATCGCCATCGTGGCCTTTCTGGGGCCGGGCGAGCTCAACATCCTGGTCGCGATCGGGGTGGTGGACTGGATCGTGTTCGCCCGGCTCGTCCGGGGCGAAGTGCTCCGCGACAAAAACCTGGAATACGTGACCGCGCTACGGGCCCTCGGGTTCAGCCGGGCCCGCATCGTCCTTCGGCACCTGCTCCCGAACGCGCTCCCGCCGGCCGCCGTCTTTCTCGCCTCCGATATCGTGCTCGTGATCTTGACCACGTCCACGCTCGGCTTCCTCGGCCTCGGCGTGCGGCCGCCGGCGCCGGAGTGGGGCTTGATGATCTCGGAGGGACGGACGTTCATCTATACGGGGTGGTGGGCGGCCGCGATGCCCGGGTTCGCGTGCATGTACGCCGGGATCGCCTTCATTCTCCTCGGCGACGGCCTCGCGGATCTCCTGCGCGTGCGCGGGCAATGACGGAGCCCGGCCTCGTCGTCGACGGCTTGACGGTCGAGATCCCGACGTCCCGCGGCGTCGTGCGCGCCGTCCGCGGGGTGACGTTGCGCGTGGCCCCCGGCGAGGCGATGGCGCTCGTCGGTGAATCGGGGTCCGGCAAGAGCATGACGTGCCGCGCCATCGTGCGCCTGCTGCATCCCCCGGCCCGGATCACCGCCGGCGCGGTGCGCTTCCAGGGGCGCGACCTCGCGGCCCTCTCCGAGCCCGAGATCGAACGCATCCGCGGCACCGGCATCGCGATGGTCTTTCAGGACCCGATGAGCGCGCTCAACCCCGTGCTCACGATCGAGCGCCAGGTGGCGGAAGTGCTTCCCGCCGCCGCGGGCGGGCCCCGGGAGCGCCGCCGGCAGGTGGTCGCGCTCCTCCGGCAGGTCGGGATCGCCGACGCCGAGCGGCGGCTGCGGGCCTACCCGCACCAGCTCTCCGGCGGCCAACGCCAGCGGGTGATGCTGGCGATCGTGCTGGCACGCCGGCCGGCGGTGCTCCTCGCGGACGAGCCGACGACCGCGCTGGACGTCACGATTCAGGCGCAGATCCTCACGGAGCTGCGGCGCCTGCAGGCCCACCTGGGCATGGCGCTGGTCCTCGTGACGCACGATCTCGGCGTTGTGCGGCGGACGGTGCAGCGTGTCGCGGTCATGTACGCCGGCCAAGTGGTCGAGCTCGCGCCGACGGCGGCGCTGTTTGCGCGGCCGCGCCATCCCTACACGGCGGGATTGATCAACTCGGTGCCGAGCGTGGACCGCCGGGCGGCGCTCGCGCCGATCCCGGGCACGCCGCCGGACCCGGTCGGGCTCGGCGACGGGTGCGCGTTTGCGCCGCGCTGCCCGATCGCCTCCGCCGAGTGCCTGCGGGGCGAGATCCCGCTCCGCGCCGTCGCCGACGGACACTGGAGCCGGTGTCTCAAGGCGCACGTCGTCGGAGGAGCGCGCGTTGCCGGAACCGCTGCTCAGGGTTCGTAACCTCGCGAAGTCGTTTCCGCTACCGCGCAGCCCGGTGGACGCCGTGCGCCGCCGCCCCGGCGAGGCGGTGCATGCCGTGGATGGTGTTTCCTTCGACGTCCCGCGGGGGCGGACGCTGGGGTTGGTGGGGGAGTCCGGCTGCGGCAAGAGCACCCTCGGCCGCTGCCTCCTGCGGCTGTACCGCCCCGATGCCGGCGAGGTGTGGTTCGACGGCGTCGATCTGGTCCGGCTCGAGGAGCCCGACCTGCGGCCCTACCGCAAGCGGATGCAGGTGGTGCTGCAGGATCCGTACTCCTCGCTCGACCCGCGGCAGACCGTGGGGAGCGCGCTGCTCGAAGTGCTCGGGGTGCACGGTATCGGCTCGGCGGCGGACCGTCCGGAGCGGGTCGCGCGCCTGCTCACGCAGGTCGGGCTCCGCCCCGCAGACGCGCGCAAGTATCCGGGGGAGTTCTCGGGCGGGCAGCGACAGCGGGTCAGCATCGCCCGGGCGCTGGCCGTCGGCCCGGAGCTGCTGGTCGCGGATGAACCGGTTTCCGCGCTCGACGTGTCGATCCAGGCGCAAATCTTGGACCTGCTGCTGGAGCTGCGGCGGTCGCTCGGGCTGACCATGATTTTCATTTCGCACGATCTGCGCGTCGTCCGGTATCTCAGCGATGACGTCGCGGTGATGTACCTCGGCAAGATCGTGGAGCACGCTCCCGCCCCGGAGCTCTTTGCGCGGCCCCGTCACCCGTACACGCTGGCGCTGCTCTCCGCGATCCCGGAAGTCGACGAGCCCGCGCGGCCCGCCGTGGAGATTCTCGGTGAACCGTCGAGCGCCGTGCACGTGCCGCCGGGCTGCCGGTTCCACCCTCGCTGTCCCTGGAAGGTCGAGCGCTGCCTGCATGAGGCTCCACGGCTGCGGGAGGTGGCGCCGGGCCATCGCGTGGCCTGTCACGAAGCGCGCGCCTAAATTTAGGCCGCCGGCCGGGGCGCGGCGCGCGGCGCGCTCGGAGGCGCCGGAGGGGATCGCCCGGACACGTCAAAGCAACGCACTGCCACAGCATGCGCCCTAGTGGAGGTGCGGGGGGATGCGGACGCTTGTGGTCGCGATCGCGGTCGTGTGTCTCCTGGCCGGCTCGCCGGTGACACCGTATGCCGGCGCCCAGCCGGCGTCGATCAAGCTCGGCGTCGTCATTCCCCTCACGGGGCGCTATGGCAGCGGCGGCGCGCAGGTGCAGACCGGGTATCAGTTCGCGGTGGATGACCTGAACGCGCGCGGCGGCGTGCAGGTCGGGGGGCGCCGCCTGCCGCTGGCCCTCACGGTGCTGGACGATCAGTCCGACCCGACGAAGACCGTGAGCCAGTTCGAGGTGCTCGCCTCCCAAGGGGCGACGGTCTTTCTCGGCGGGTTCGGCAGCGACCTCCACGCGGCCGCCGCGGCCGTGGCGGAGAAGAACAAGATCCCCTACTGTGGCGTCGCGTTTGCGCTGCACGCCGTGCACGAGTAAGGCTTCAAATACCTCTTTTCGCCGTTCGAGAAGTCCCCGGAACTCGGCAACGAAACGTACCGCTTTTTGAACGCCAGCATCCCCGCCGGCCAGCGCCCGACGCATGTGGCCATCTTCCAGGAGCGCACCGATTGGGGCCGCGAGCTCGGTAATGTCTGGACGGCCCGGTCGCGCGAGTACGGGTACCAGGTGGTGCTGCGGGCCGAGTACACGCCCCTGTCGCGCGACTTCTCCGACATCATCCTGCGCGCCAAGAGCGCGGGCGCCGACGCGGTGTTCGCGCTGCCGACGCCTCCGGACGGCATCACGCTGATCCGGCAGATGAAGGAACTGGATTTCAATCCCAAGCTCATCATCATGATTCGTGCCGCCGACGCCGTCAGTTGGAGCCAGGCGCTCGGCAAGGACGGCGACGGGGTGCTCTTGATGCCGGGATGGCACCACTCGGTGCGGTTCCCAGGCGTCGCGGAGCTGAACGCCAAGCACCAGCAGCGGTTCGGCCGCCCGGCCGACGTGCTCGTGGGTCCGGCGTACGCATGCGTCCAGATCGTGGCCAACGCGATCCAGCGGGCCGGTTCGCTCGATCACACGGCCATCCGGGACGCCATCGCCGCCACCAACATGACCACGGTGGTCGGTCCGGTGCGCTTCCGGCCGGACGGGACCGGGATCGTTCCGACGGTGATCGTGCAGTGGCAGTCCGGCCAGCAGCAGCTGGTGTGGCCCAGGGATCTCGGCGGCGTGCCGCTCGTGTACCCGCTGCCGGCCTGGCGTGCCCGGTAGCGCCGCGCCGCTCCTCCAGGTCGCCGCGCTGTCCAAGGCGTTCGGCGGGCTCCTCGCCGTCGACGATCTGTCCTTTACGATCGATCCGGGCGAAGTCCTCGGCCTGCTCGGCCCGAACGGCTCGGGCAAGACGACGACGTTCGGGCTCGTGGCGGGCGCGCTGCGGCCGGACCGGGGAGATATCCTGTTCGCCGGACGGCCGGTGACCCGCTGGCCCGCCAGCCGGCGCGCGGCGGTCGGCATCGCCCGCACGTTTCAGCTCATTCGCGTGTTTCTCAGCCTGACCGCGCTGGAGAACGTCCTCGTGGCCTGCCTCTACGGCCGGGGGCGCGCCCGCTCGCCGGCTCGGGCCCGCGCGGACGCGTGCGCGCTGCTGGAGCAGGTGGGCATGGCGCATAAGCGCGACGCCCGGGCGCGCGATCTCACGCTCGGCGAGCGCCGGCGTCTCGAGATCGCGCGCGCGCTCGCGACCCGCCCCCGGCTGCTTCTGCTCGACGAGCCGGTGGCGGGGCTCACGGCGACCGAGGTCGACGCGGCGGTCGCGCTGTTCCGCGGGATTCGCGCGGAGGGCGTCGCGATCGCGCTGGTCGAGCACAACGTGCGCGCGGTGCGCGCGCTGTGCGACCGCGTCGTGGTGTTGCACGCCGGCCGGAAGATCGCGCAGGGCACCCCTGAGGACGTGTTCGCGCACGCGGCCGTGGTGGCGGCGTATCTTGGGCGCCGGTGACCGGGCAGGTCTGCCGGCGGCCGCTCTCCTGTGACCGTGCTCTGGCAGAACGTCGTGTTCGGCGCGCTCATCGGCGGCCTCTACGGGCTCGCCGCGGTGGGGTTGTCCCTCGTGTTCGGGGTGCTCAACATGCTCAACGTCGCCCACGGCGAGTTGCTCATGCTCGGCGGGTACGCGGCGTTCTGGCTGTTCACGTTGTTTGGCGTCGATCCGTTCGTCTCGATCCTGCCGAGCGCGGCCGCGCTGTTTGTCGTCGGGCTCGTGCTGTACCGGGTACTCTTCGAGCGCCTGGCGTCGGCGCCCGGCGAGACGAAGCTCAAGAACTCGATCCTGATCGGGTTCGGCGTGAGCCTCGTGCTGCAGACGCTGGCGCTCATCGCGTGGACGGCCGATGAGCGGGCCGTGACCACCGCGGCGGCCGGCGCGGTGCTGCCCCTCGGGGGCGCGGTCGTGCCGGTCGTCCGCCTCGGCGCGCTCATCGTCGCGTTCCTGGCGCTCGGCGGGCTCCATCTGTTCCTCCGGCGCGCGCGGTTCGGCCGGGCGATCCGGGCCACCGCGGACGACCCGGGAGCCGCCTCCCTGGTCGGCATCCCGGTGGGAACCGTGTTCGCGGTGGCCTTCGGGCTGGGGAGCGCGCTCGCGGGCGTCGCCGGCGCGCTGGTCAGCACGACGGACGCCGTGAGCCCGGCGATCGGATTGAGCTGGACGCTCAAGGCGCTGATCGTCGTCGTCCTCGGCGGCGTCGGGCACGTCTTCGGCACGTTCGTCGCCGGGGTGCTCCTGGGCGTGGCCGAGTCGGTCAGCGGCTTCTTTTTGGGCAACGCCTACCGCGAGGTCATGGGGCTGGTGCTATTCCTCGTCGTGTTGAGCGTCCGCCCCCAGGGCTTGTTCGCTCGAGAGTGACCGTGCGGGGCGCCGTGCCGCTCGGTGCGCTGAGCGCGGCCTGCGGCGTCGCGGCCGCCGTCCTGCTGCCGGTTCTCACGACGAACCAGGCGCTTCTGTCGTGGGCCTTTCTCGTGCTGCTGTACACGGCGCTGGCGCAGAGCTGGAACCTGCTCGGCGGGTTCGGCGGGCAGGTCAATCTCGGCCACGCGGCGTTCTTCGGGCTCGGCGCGCTGGCGACGCGGATGCTCTGGCTCGGCGGCGCACCCGTCATCCTCGCGCTCGCGGCCGGGACGGGCGCCGCGACGGCTGCGGGGATCGTCATCGGGGCCCCGTCGCTCCGGCTCCGCGGCCCGTACTTTGCGATCGGCACGCTGGCGATCGCGGAGATCCTGCGCATCACGACGGGGAATGTGCTGCCGGATGTCTCGTCGCTCCCTGCGGGCGACCTCGCGCGCTACGCGCTGGCGCCGCGATATTATCTCGCCGTGTTCGCCGCGGTCACCATCACGAGCGCGGCGTGGTGGCTCGCACGCTCGCGGTTCGGACACGGCCTCGCGGCGGTGCGGGAGGATGAGGCCGCGGCCGAGGCGATCGGGGTCGGCGCGTTTCGCCACAAGCTCGGCGCCTTCGCGCTCAGCAGCGGGTTTGCCGGGATGACCGGCGGGATCTTCGCGTACTACCACGTGAGCTTCTATCCGGCGTTCGTGTTCAGTCCCGTCTGGACGTTCGACCCGCTCGTCATCGTCTACCTGGGCGGCGTCGGGACGGTCTGGGGGCCGCTGGCCGGGGCCGCGTTCTTCGTGGTGCTGCAAGAAGTCCTGTCGCTCCAGGTCGGGGAACCGCATCTGTTGGTCTTCGGGCTCCTGTTTCTCGTGGTCGTGATCGCCGCGCCGGGCGGGCTCGTCGAAGCGCTGCGCGCGCTATGCCGCCCGGGCGCCCGCCGGCCGGCGGAGGTGGGATCGCCGCCCCCCGCGTAGGCGCGGGAGGACCGGCAATGCCGTCGTCGAAGAGCGGCCGGCGGCGGAGGCCTTGCGAAGTTCGCCCGTACGCATGCGCGGGAGGAGTGGAGCATGGCGACGCCCCACCGGGCCGATCACGTCGGCAGCCTGCTGCGGCCGCGCGAGTTGCTCGAAGCGCGCCGTGCCGGCGCCGATGCCGATCGTCTGCGCGCCATCGAGGACGCGCACATCCTTCGCGTGCTGGCAAAGCAGCGGGACCTCGGGTTTGACGTGGTCACGGACGGCGAACTGCGGCGGCGCAACTTCATGAGCGATTTCACGGATGCGGTCGAGGGCTTCGACCTGAGCGGCGCGGTCGACCGCGCGTGGCAATCCGGCGGCGCCGCCGCGCCCCCCAGCAGCGTCACCGGCGTCGTCAACGCGCCGCTGC
This sequence comes from Bacillota bacterium, assembly GCA_021324255.1. Taxonomy (GTDB): domain Bacteria; phylum Sysuimicrobiota; class Sysuimicrobiia; order Sysuimicrobiales; family Segetimicrobiaceae; genus JAJPIA01. The sequence continues at coordinate 2,735 of JAJPJL010000136.1, read as the reverse complement.
GGCCGGTCCGCAGGCTGACCGCGCACGAGCTGCCGTTTCTCCGCGCGCACGCACCCGGGACCGTCAAGATGACGCTGCCGAGCGCGACGCAGTTCCCGGCGATCGCGTACAAGCGCGGCGTGACCGACGCGGTGTATCCCACCCCCTCCGATCTGCTGTGGGCGGTCGTCGACATCATGAAGCAGGAGATGGCGGCGCTGGCCGCGGACGGCGTGCCCTACATCCAGATCGACGCGCCCCGGTACAGCTACTACGTCGATCCCAAGTGGCGGCGGTGGATCCAGAGCGAGATGCGGATGGACCCGGACGCCGCGCTCGACGAGGCGATCCGCGCCGACAACGCGTGCCTGGCGGCGGCGCGCCGCCCGGGCGTCCTGCTCGCGATGCACCTCTGCCGCGGCAACAACCGCAGCCACTGGTACGCCGAGGGCGGCTACGATCCGGTCGCGGAGAAGCTGTTCGGCGGCCTGCAGGTCGACCGGTTTCTCCTCGAGTACGATGACGAGCGATCGGGAACGTTCGCGCCGCTCCGGTTCGTCCCGCGCGGGACCTCCGTCGTGCTCGGGCTCGTGAGCAGCAAGCGCCCGCAGCTCGAGGCGAAGAGCGCCCTGCTGGCCCGGATCGAGGAGGCGGCGCGGTACGTGCCCCTGGACCGCCTGGCGCTCAGCCCGCAGTGCGGCTTTGCCTCCACGATGGAGGGCAATCTGCTGTCCGAGGACGACCAGTGGGCCAAGCTGCGCCTTGTCGTGGAGACCGCGCGGGAGGTCTGGGGCTAGCGTGCCGGGCACGCGGGGGCAATCCGCACGGCGCCGGCGGCCCCGAGCCGCGCGTCGGGCCGACCCCGCGGCGGACGCGCGCTACGCCATGGGGCGCCGCGTGCGCACGGAGGTGCTCGGCGCCGATCACGTCGCCCGCGCGGAGGCCCGCTCCGGCCCGCTCGACGCGGAATTCCAGCGCTTCATCACCGAGGTGGCCTGGGGGTCGGTCTGGGCGCGCGCGGGCCTGGACCGGCGCACGCGGAGCCTCGTGACGATCGCGATCCTGGCGGCCCTGGGCCGCCGCGAGGAACTGGCCCTGCATCTGCGCGCCACCCGCAACACCGGGGTGGCGCCTGCGGCCGTGGCCGAGGCGCTGCTCCACGTGGCGGCGTACGCCGGGATCCCCGCGGCCAACACGGCGTTCGCGGTCGCGAAGACCGAGCTGGAGCCGGCGGCGCCCGCCGGCCGCGGGCGCCGCCGGCCCGGGAGCAGGAGCGAGCGATGAGCCCGGTGGGCCGAGACCCCGAAGTCTTTCCGCCTTACTTGTACGACGCGTACCGGGCGACGATCCGGCGTTCGCCGGCTCAACCCCCGCTGGAGATCACCCCCACGCTTTCGGAGCTCACCGGACCCGGGCCGGCGCTCAGCGCCGTGATCCCCGAGGACGCCGACCTCACGCGCAACGCCGGTACCGGCGGCGAGGCCATCGGCGAGCGCATCATCGTCACCGGCCGTGTGCTGGCCGCCGGCGGGGTGCCGGTGCCGCGGACGCTCGTCGAGATCTGGCAATGCAACGCGGCCGGCCGCTACCGGCACCGCGTCGACCAGCACCACGCTCCGCTCGATCCGAACTTCATCGGGATCGGCCGGTGCCTGACGGACGCGGACGGCGTTTACCGGTTCACCACGATCAAGCCCGGGGCGTACCCCTGGCAGAACCACGAGAACGCGTGGCGCCCGGCCCATATCCATTTCTCGCTGTTCGGGCCGTCGTGGATCGCACGGCTCATCACCCAGATGTATTTCCCGGGCGACCCCCTGCAGGCGCTGGACCCCATCTTCAACTCCGTGCCCAACCCCAACGCACGGGCGCGGCTGGTGGCGGCGTACGCGCACGATGTCACGCAGGCGGGGTGGGCGCTCGGGTACCGGTTCGACATCGTGCTGCGGGGTCCCGCGGCGACGCCGTTCGAGCCCTTCGAGCGGGCTGCGCGCGCCGGCCGATGACGCCGCGCCGCCTGACGCCGAGCCAGACCATCGGGCCGTTCTTCCACGGGATGATCGCCGGCGCGGCGAACGTGCTCGTCGCGGAGGCGACGGAGGGAGAGCGCATCCGGATCGAAGGCCGCGTCTACGACGGCGACCATGCCCCGGTGCCGGACGCGCTCGTTGAGATCTGGCAGGCCAACGCGCGCGGCCGCTACCGGCACCCCGTGGACCGGCGCCCGATCCCGCTCGACCCGGCGTTCGTCGGGTTCGGGCGGGCCGCGACGGACGAGACGGGCCTCTACTGGTTCGAGACCATCAAACCCGGGCCGGTCCCGTTTACCGCGGAGCGCCGCCAGGCGCCGCACCTCAACGTCGCGGTGTCGGCCCGGGGGCTCCTCGATCATTTGTTCACGCGGATCTACCTGGAGAGCGAGCCGGCCAACGCGGAGGATCCCGTGCTGCAGCGCGTGCCCGCGCCGCGGCGAGACACGCTCATCGCGAGACGCGCGGCCGGCGCCGGGCGCGCCGTGTACCGGTTCGACATCGTGCTCCAGGGCGAGCAGGAGACCGTTTTCTTCGACCTTTGAGCGCGTCCCGGGGCCCGCGTCATGCTTGATCCGGCGGCGATGATGTTTGCCTCCCCGGAGTTGTCGCGGCTGTTCTCGCCGCCGCAGGCGATCCAGCGCATGCTGGACGTCGAAGCGGCGCTCGCGCGAGCCGAGGCCGCCGCGGGCATCATTCCGCCGGAGGCCGCCCGGGCCATCGGCG
>JAJPJL010000025.1 GCA_021324255.1 Bacillota bacterium | reverse complement strand
GCGGATCGAACCCGACGGGCACGATCGACGACTGCGGGATGTAGAAGCGCTCGGCGAGGATCGCGTCGGGGTAGTTCAACGTCAGGCGAACGGTCCGCCGGTCCAGCTTCGTCATCGCCTTGGCATTGATCGATCCGAGGCTCTTCGCCGCCTTGCCCGGATTCTTGGGATCGAGGATCCGCGCGAACGAGAAGATCAGGTCGTCCGCGGTCAGCGGCTTGCCGTTGTGGAACGTGACGCCGCTGCGCAGGCGGATCGTCGCGACGGTCGCCGTCGCATTCAACTCGATGGATTCGGCGAGCCCGTAGCGCAGCGTGAGCTTGTCGTGCTCGAAATAGGTCAGCGTGTCGTAGAGTTGAAAGACGCGTTGGAGGTCCATGTCGGACTGGCCGAAGTGGCAGTCCACGGTATCCTTCGCGTTGCCGAGGCTCCCGACTCGCAGCGTCCGGGCGGTCGCCTGCGCGAACGCGTGCTCCCTCACCGCCAGCGCGCCGGCGGCGGCAAGACCGGCGGAGACGAAGCGGCGCCGGGTCAGTACAGTAGGCGTAGCCAACACTCCTGCCCCCTCTCTCGCACGAGATCGATTCACACCCGCTCCGCCGCGGTCTTCCGTTTGGAATTTGTCAACTCCTGCCCTTGAAGAGTGCCGCTCCCCGCTGCGTCGCGGTGTACGGATTCGCGATAAGGCGCTCACGTGACGAACGGCATCCTCCTCGTCTACGATGCGAACGAGCGACGCCCGGCGGGGGCCGGCGACGCACGACGCCGTGGTGCACCGGTGCCGCGGGCTCCGGGCGCAGGGCCAGGCACGCGGGAACTGGAAAGAGCAGATTCAGTGAACGAGGGCGTGGATCTTCGGGTATGAGCCGCGCGCGCCACGTGACGGTCGTCGGCGCGGGCATCGTCGGCGTCTCCTGCGCGCTGTACCTGCAGCGGGACGGCCATCAGGTGACCGTGGTCGACCCCGCCGGGCCCGGGGAGGGCGCGTCGCAGAGCAACGCCGGGTTCATTTCCTCCGGCAGCTGCGTGCCCACGAGCACGCCGGGCATCCTGCGGCGCGTCCCCAAGATGTTGCTCGACCCCCTGGCGCCGCTCGCGATTCGCTGGACCTACCTGCCGCGGCTCGTGCCGTGGCTCGTCAGGTTCGTGCGCGCCGGCGCGCCCGGTCGGGTGGAGGCGATCTCCATCGCGCTCGCGCGCCTCCTCGAGCTGGCACCGGAGAGCTACGCGGCCTTGGCCGCGGGCAGCGCGGCGAGCCGCTATCTGCGCGCGGGAGGCGTCCTCTACACCTACGAAACCGATGCGTCGTTCGCAGACGCGCGGTGGAGCTTGGACCTGCGCCGGCGCCGCGGCATCGACTTCGAGATTGTGCAGGGGGCGGACCTGCGCCGGTTGGAGCCGGCCCTCGCGCCGGCGATCCGGCACGGCGTCTTCTATCCCAAGACGATGTTTTGCACGGATCCCCGCGGCCTGGTGCGCGCGCTCGCTCAGGATTTCGTTGATCGAGGAGGGGAGCTGGCCCGGGAGCAGGTCATTGACATCGAGGTCGACGCCGGAGGTCCCCGCGCGCTCCGCACCCCTCACGGGCGGCGGGATCTCGACGTCCTCGTCATCGCCGCGGGCGCGTGGTCGCGGCCTCTCGCGGCCCGGGCCGGCGGACGGGTCCCGCTGGACACGGAGCGCGGGTATGTCGTAACGCTCCCGCGGCCCGGTCTCCCGCCGCGTATTCCGCTCCTCTCGGGCGACTACAACTTCGCGATCACCCCCATGGAGGGCGGTCTCCGCTTGGCCGGGACGGTCGAGCTCGCTGGGCTTCACGCGCCGCCCAACTACGCCCGGGCCCGCCGGCTCGTCCAAGCCGCGGGGCGGGTCCTGGCCCGGCTGGACCCGGACGGCGCAACCTATGCGATGGGACACCGTCCGTCGACGCCGGACTCGCTACCGGTCCTCGACCGGTCGCCCCGCTCTCCGTCGACGTTCTTCGCGTTCGGGCACGGTCATCTCGGCCTCACGCTTGGTCCGGTCACGGGACGTATCATCGCGGACCTGGTCGGGGATCGGACGCCGCCGATCGACGTCACCCCGTTTCGCGTCGATCGCTTCTGAGGCGTGCGGCTTGGACGCCGGCTGTCGATGAGTTGCTGGTAGTCTCCGCCGCCACGCCACCGCGGCATGATGAGGTCCCTTGTGGACCAACCGGGAACCTTTGTTCGTTTGAGGCCGTTGTTCCATACCAAAGCGCCTCCAAGACTCAACCGGACTTGTCTCGTTCGAATGAGGGCGATGGGTTCCTTCCCAGGAGACTAAACGGGCCTGCGCCAATTATGGAATATTTGGGCGGAGGACATGCTTGTGTCCTGAGACATCACGTCCGGACGTCGCTCCGGTTCGACCCCGGCTGTGTCGACTTAGGTCAGCCCGACGCCAGTCCTCTCAACAAATCAATCGACAGCGCGCAGGCGCAGCGGGCATGCGCAGCAGGACGCTGAACGCCGCGGCGGAGCAACCATGCGACGGGGGCCATCTGGGGCAACGGCGGATTTGGATCCGCATCTCCCCGGCGCCATGAGAGAGGAGGGGACTCTCACGGCGCGATCGCGGGAGCCGGGCGACACCCACGACGGGCGCATGCGCGGGGCGGGTGCGCCGGCTGCCTCGGGAGCCCGACCGCTCGTGAGCGTGATCATTCCGGCGTACAATGCGGCCCCGTTCATTAGAGCGGCCCTCCGCAGCGTCGCCGCGCAAACCTATCGCAACCTGGAAGTGATCGTCGTCGACGACGGCTCCACCGACGACACGTGTGAGCAGGTCCTCGGGTGCGACCCCACCATTACGCTCGTACGGCAACCCAACGGCGGGGCGGCCGTCGCCAGGAACACGGGGATCGAGCGCAGTCACGGCGCGTACGTGGCGTTTCTCGACGCGGATGACGTCTGGCTCCCTCGCAAGGTCGAGCGGCTGGTGGACGCGCTGGAACGACGCCCCGGCGTGGCCGCCGCGTATCATGGCTACGCGGCGATCGACGAAGCCGGAATGGTCATCGGGCAGCCCGTGATCCGTACCCACAACGGCGACTTCCTCGAGGCCATGCTGCTCAGCTGCCTCTTTGGCCCGCCGATGGCGATGATCCGGCGCGCATGCCTGGATCGCATCGGCCTGTTCGATCCCGCCCTGCGCCTGGGGCAAGATTGGGACCTGTTCCTCAGGATGGCGTTGGCGGGCTGTCAGTTTCACGGCGTGCCCGAAGTCCTGGTCCACTGCCGCACTCACGGCCGCAACTCGACACGCGATCCGGAGCAGGCGGCGGCGTATACGCGGCTCGTGCTGGACCGGGCCCTCGCCGATTCCCGGCTCCCTGAGCGTCTCCGCCGGCCCGAATTTCGGGCCGCGGCCTATAAGACCCACGCGATCTTCTACGCCGCGCGCTGCCTGCGGGACAAGGATCACTGGGAGGACGGAATCGAGTTGCTGCTCGACGCCGTCCGGCAGGACCCCGGGATGCTCACGCGCCCGAGCACATACTTGGACCTTGCGCTTCGCACGCTGCCGCCCGGCGATCGAACGTGGCCGGCCCCGGCACATCACGCCGACCGCGCCGTCACCATGCTGATCAGGGCGCTGGACGAGCTGCTTCGAATGCCGGACCTGCCGAGCCCTGCGGCGGGGCGCAGGCGTCAGGCGTGGTGCGCGCTGTGGATGGCTGCATCCGTTCTGTACACGCTCGGGCGCCGGTACCTGCCCGCGGTATCCAGCGCCGGCCGCGCGTTGCGCTCGGACCCGCTGACGTTGATGCAGACGCTCGTGCGGGCGGCTTCCGGCCGGTGGTTGTCTATCCCCTCGGTGTGGCGACCGGCTCGAAACGGCGCGATGCGGCAACCGTGATGCGTAGCGATCGCGCTGCGCGCGCCGCGCTCTGAACATCATCTGCCGGCTGTCCGTTACAAGGGAGGGGGCCGGGGGCGGTGACGGCCGCGCGCAGCGGCCGGCCCCTCCCGGAATTCGTCGGCGGGATGCGGGGGGTGACGGGTATGAAGCTGCGGCGTGTCACGAGGCGGACCTTGCTCCGGACCGTGGGCGGAGGCGCGGCCGCGGCCGCGCTGGGCGGGTGGCGTGCCGTCCCGGCGCCGGCGCAGGCCGGCGACATCAAGGTGGGAATGTTGTACCCGCTGTCCGGCTCGCTCGCGCTGACCGGCCGGAACATGAGGCAGGCCGTCGAACTCGCCGCCGATATCGTCAACACCGCGCATCCGGAGCTGGCGCCGCTCACGCTCGCCGCTCCCGCGGGCCTGCCGAAGCTGGGCGGGCGCAAGATCCAGCTGGTCTGGGCGGACGCAAAGGACCCCGCCACGGCGCGCGCGGAAGCCGAGCGCCTGATCGATCAGGAGAAGGTCGTCGCGCTCATGGGCTGCTACGCGAGCGCGTACACGGCGACGGCCAGCCTGGCCGCGGAGACCCGCGGGGTCCCGTTTCTCAACGCGGAATCGTCGAGCCCCACGCTGACCCAGCGGGGCTTCAAATGGTTCTTCCGCACCGGGCCCACCGACGAGACGTTCACGGCCATGTTTTTCCAGATGTTCGGCGACCTGAGGAAGCGCGGGAAGCGCATCCAGAAACTCGCCATCCTATCCGAAAACACCGAGTTCGGCGCGACCGCCGCCAAGGTGGAGCAGGCTCAGGCCAAGTCGCAGGGGTACCAGATGGTGGCGGTCGAGATGTATACGTCGCCGGCGGCCACGCTGGACGCGGAGCTCAACCGGATCCACGCCGCCGGCCCCGACGCCGTGATCGCCAATAGTTACCTGATCGACGCCGTGACCACGATCAAGGCGCTCAAGACGATGCGGTACTTCCCGCCGGCGCTCGTGGCCCAGGATGCGGGCTACGTGCTGCCGGACTACATCAAGGACACGGGGAAGGACGGGTATTACATCTTGAGCCGCGCATCGTGGGCGCTCGGGCTCGGCGCCCGCAAGCGGCTCGTCGGAAAGGTGAACGATCTCTACCGGGCGCGCTACAACGAGGACATGGACGAGACCAATGCCCGGAGCTTCACGGGGCTGCTGACGCTTGCCAACGCGATCAACCTCGGCGGCGGGACGAGTCCGACGCAAATCCTGCAGGGGCTGCTCATGACCGACATCCCCGAGGCGGACACGATCATGCCGTGGAAGGGCATCAAGTTCGACAAGGACGGACAGAACATGTACGCGAGCGGCGTGATGGTGCAGCTGCTCGACGGCAAGTATAAGGTGGTCTGGCCGTTCGACCTCGCGGAGACGCCGGTCGTCTGGCCGGCGCCGGCGTGGGACAAGCGATCGTAGCCTCATCGCGTGCCTGCGCCTGACCGGCGGCCCCCGGCGCCGGGAGCGGCGGGCCGGGGCGTCGACGCGCCGGAGGGCCCGTGAACCTGCTGCTGACGGCGGTCGTGCAGGGCCTCATCATGGGGCTCGTGTACGCGCTCGTCTCGCTTGGCCTCGGGTTGATCTGGGGGGTCGTGGACGTCGTGAACTTCGCCCACGCCGAGTACATGATGTGGGCGATGTACGCGACATATTTCGCGGTCGCGGGCTTCCACCTGGACCTGCTCGCGGCCCTGCCGATCGTCGTGGCCCTCGGCTTTCTGGCCGGCGTGTGCACGTACGCCGTCCTGATCCGCCGCATCATGAGCGCGCCCGCGGTCACGCAGATCTTCACGACGTTTGGGCTGCTATTTTTCCTGCGCTACTCCGCGTTCGCCGCGTTCGGACCGGACTTCCGCGGCATCACGTGGCCGCCGGCCGGCGGGAGCGTGCTCATCCTGGGCGTGCCGATCGGCGCGGCGCAGGTTGACGCGGCGCTCGCGGCGCTCATCACGTTCGGGTTGCTGCATGCGTTCCTCCAGTGGACGAAGACGGGGAAGGCGCTACAGGCCACCGCGCAGAATCCGGCGGCGGCGCTCGCGCTGGGCATCGAAGTCGAACGGATGTACATGCTCGCGTGGGGGCTCAGCATCGCGACCGCCGCCGTCGGGGGCGCGTTCCTGCTGACGTTCTATCAGGTGAGCCCGACGGTCGGCGACGCGTTCCTCTTGCTGATGTTCGCGAGCGTGGTGCTGGGCGGGTTCGGCAGCGTCTTGGGGCCCCTCCTCGGGGGAGTGGTGATCGGCCTCGTGGAGAGCGTGGCGGGCAACCTGGTCTCGCCCACGTTCAAGCTGGCCCTGGTGTTCGGGGCGCTGCTGCTGGTGTTGTTCCTGCGGCCCGGGGGCCTGCTGGGGCAGGAGCGGCGGGGATGACCGCCGCCGGCGCCGCGGTCGCCGTCCTGCTCGCGCTGCTGCCGCTGGCCGTCCACAACGCGTATTTCATCAACGGCATGATCCTCGTCTTCATCTACGGCACGGCGGCCGAAGCGTGGAATCTGCTCGGCGGTTACGCCGGCCAGCTCTCGTTCGGGCACGCCGTGTTCTTCGGGCTCGGGGCGTACACGAGCACCATGCTGCTCGCGCGGGCCGGCATCAGCCCATGGCTGGGAATATGGGCCGCGGCCGGGCTCGCGGCCGCCGTCTCCCTCGTTGTCGGTCTGCCGACGTTCCGGCTGCGCCGCCACTACTTCGCGCTCGCCACCCTGGCCCTGGCCGAACTCGTGCGTGTGCTGTTTCTCAACTGGAACCTGGTCGGCGCCGCGGTCGGCTTGTACCTGCCGGTGCGCCTGATGAACCAATCGTGGGCCATGATCTGGAACACCAAGACGCCCTACTACTATATCGCGCTCGTGCTGTTCGGGGCGGCGTGCGGCGCCGGGGCGTGGGTCGGGCGGGTGCGGCTCGGCCTTTACCTGCGGGCGATCGACGAGGACGAGGACGCCGCGGCCGCGCTCGGCATCCCGGCGCTCCGCTACAAGCTTCTCATGATGGGCGCCAGCGCGGCGCTCACGGCGCTCGCCGGGTCGGTGTTTGCGCAGTACGTCCTCTACATCGACCCCTCCACGGTGCTCGACCCGCTGCGGTCCGTCCTGTTTGCAATCATGGCCCTGTTCGGCGGGCGGGGGACCGTGGCCGGTCCGGCGATCGGCGCGGGCTTTTTGATCCTGCTGTCCCAGTACCTCGGCGGCGCCCTCGGCGGCTTCGGCCGCGGGTACGACTACGTCGTGTACGGGCTCCTGATCATGTGGATCGCCGCGTACGAGCGGCGGGGGTTGCTCGGGCTGGTGCGGCGTCTGCGGCCGCGCCCCACGGCCGCGCCCGGCCCCGAAGTCCGGCCGGCGACGCACGGCGCGGACACGCGCGGTCCCCGGCCCGCGCCGGCGCTGCTGCTCGAGGTGGCGGGGTTGGCGAAGCGGTTCGGGGGCCTGCGGGCGTTGGACGGGGTCGACCTTGAGGTACGCCGCGGCGAAATCGTCGGCATCCTCGGCCCGAACGGCGCCGGCAAGTCCACGCTGTTCGACTGCATCACCGGGTACCTGCCGGCTTCCGGCGGACGGATCGTGCTCCATCGGGCCGGAGGCCCGCGCCTGCTCGCCGGCCGCCCCCCGCACTGGATCGCGCAACAGGGCCTCGCGCGGACGTTCCAGTTGATCCGCGTCTTCCCCGGCCTCACGGTGCTCGAGCACCTGCTGATCGGACAGGAGCACCGCGGTGAGTCGATCGCCGCGGCGCTGCGCCCGAGCCCGCCCGCGGTGCGCGACCGGGCCGAGGGCCTCCTCCGGTTTGTGGGGCTCGAGGCCCACCGGAATGCCCCGGCCGCCGCGCTATCGTATGGCCAGCAGAAGCTGCTCGCCTTCGCCATGGCGCTCGTCCGCCACCCGCCGCTCATGCTGCTGGACGAGCCCGTCGCCGGCGTGAACCTCACCGTGGTGGAGCGGCTCAAGGACTACATCCTCGCCCAGAACGACGCCGGGACGACGTTTCTCGTGATCGAGCACAACATGGATGCGCTGATGGCGCTCGCCGACCGCCTCTACTTCATGGCCAACGGGCGCGTCGTGGTGGAGGGGCCGCCCGAGGCGATCCAGCAAAGCGACGAGGCGCTCAACCTGTACTATGGCCGCTGACGGGCGGGGAGGCGATCAGGCCGTCTCCGCCCGCGCGGCGGAGGCGGCGCCGGACGGGGCGCTTCTCGTGGTCCGCGATCTGCACGCCGGCTACGGCGGCCAGGAGGTCCTGCGGGGCATCACGCTCTGCGTGCGGCCGGGCGAAGTCGTCTGCGTCATCGGCCCGAACGGCGCGGGGAAGTCCACGCTGCTCAAGACGATCTTCGGGTTCCTCCGCGCCACGCGGGGGGCGATCACGTTCGACGGCGTCTCGCTCCTCGGGCGGCGGCCGCCGGAGATCCTGCGCTCGGGGATTACGTATGTGCCGCAGGGGATCAGCACGCTGCCAAACCTGAGCGTCGACGACAACCTGCGGCTCGCCGCGTACGTGCGCCGCGACCGGCAGGTGCGCGACGACATCGAGCGGTTGCTCGACGCGTTCCCGGCGCTGCGGGCCCGGCGGAGGCTGCGCGCCCGCACGCTCAGCGGCGGCGAGCGGCGGATCCTGGAAGTCGCGCGCGTGCTCCTGCTCGACCCCCGCCTCGTGCTGCTCGACGAACCGACGATCGGTTTGTCGGGCGCCGCCGTGGAGTTCATCTACGAGAAGATCGGCGAGTTCCGGCGGCGCGGGCTTGCCGTGCTGCTCGTGGAGCAAAACGCCCGCACGGCGTTGCGGCACAGCCAGCGCGCGTACGTGCTCGAGCAGGGACGCGTGCGATTCGAGGGCGGCGGCGAGGAGATCCTCCAGCACCCCGAGGTGCGCCGGGCGTACCTCGGCGGCCGCGCTTGATTGACCGCCGGCCGACGGCGAGGCTGTTGTCGGCGAACTGATGCCGGACGTTCGATCCCGGCTGCGACTACAGACTGTCAACGGGCGGCGCAATGGGGGAGCCGCGGACCTGGCGGCCCTCGCGGGCATCTCGCTCGATGCGTTCGGCCGTCCGGCGCTCGGGGGGTCCGTACCCTCCGCCGCCGCCCGAGCGGACGACCAGGCGGTCTCCCGCTCGCAGCGATTCGTGCACTTTGGATCCGAGCATATGGGCGGTCCCGTCGCGGACGAGCAGGCAGGCGCCCGGGGCGCCGGTACCTCCGCCGAAGAGGCCCGGAGCGCCGTGGCGGTGCCGGTCGGAATGCAATCCGAACGTGACATCATCGTTGAGGATGCGGTACGCACGCTCCATGCCGAGGCCGCCGCGGAATTCTCCGTCGCCCCCGGAGTTCGGGACGAGCCCGTAGCGCAGGATCTCGAGGAACGGAAACTCGATTTCCACCGATTCCACCGGCGTGTTCTGGCCGTTCGTCAACGGCATGATCATCCCGTCCGCGCCGTCCTGGCACCACAGCGCGCCGTTCCCGGCGCCCAGGACTTCGGACAGGATCCGGGCGTGGCCGCCCGCTCGGTGGCCGAACGAGATGCCGGTCTGCGCATCGAAGCCCGGCGCCATGACCTGCTTCGGCAGCACCGGAGCGAGCGCCATGTTGACTGCATCGAAGATCTTGTAGCAGGCGCTAGTCCGCGCCCGCGTCGCGGCCGGCCACCGCGGGTTCAACAAGCATCCGAGCGGCGCCGTGACGTGCAGCGGCCGCATGCTGCCGGCGTTCACCAGCATGTGCGTGATGCCGAGGATCGCCACCACCGTCGTGCGCACGCTCGAGAGGGTCGAGCCCCACGGGACGTTGATAAAGCCTCTGGCCTGCAGGTCCGTCCCCGTGAAGTCGACGGTCATGTCGCTCCCGGCGATGCGCACGGTCGCGCGCACGTAAAACGGCCCTGCGCCGGTGCCGTCGTCCTCCATGTAGGCCTCGCCGTGGTACTCGCCGTCCGGGATCGCGCTGATGGCCTGGCGCGAGATCCGCTCGCCGTAGTCCTGGACATCGGCCATGAACTCGGCGATCGCGTCGGCGCCGTATTTCTGGGCGAGCGCCCGCACCCGCGCCTCGCCGGTGCGGCAGGCGGCGATCTGGGCGTCGAAGTCGGCCAGCACCGTCCGCGGCGCCCGCACGTTCGCGCCGAGGAACTTGCCGAACGGCGAAGAGCGCCAGTCGTCCGTGAGGGGAATGCGCATCGGCGGGAAGACGATGCCTTCCTGAAACACGTCCGTTGCCCGGGCGTTGCTGGCGGCCGCGCCGCCGCCGAGATCCAGGTGGTGAACGTTGGCGCATGTGACGCCGAGCATCTCCCCGTCCAACCGGATCGGCGTGAACAGCAGCACGTCGTTGATGTGCTGGCCGCCGTGGAACGGATCGTTGACGACGAAGGCTTCGCCGTCCTGGAGGGTCGAGACGTTGTATTCCTCGGCGATGGCCGCCGCCGCGGGGTCGATCGCGTTCAGGAGCTGCGGGATGTAGTTGGCGATCGCGACCGTGTTCCCGCGCGGGTCGAGCACGGCCGTTGCGATGTCGCGGACTTCGCGCACGATCGTCGAGTGCGCCGAGCGGTAGAGGTTGACACCCATCTCTTCCGCCGTCGCGGCGAAGGCGTGGCCGATCACCGACAGGGTAATGGGGTTCACTCCGCGGCCTCCAAAATGAGGTTGCCGAGCCGGTCGGCGCGTACGGACCAGCCGTCCGGTACGTACGTCGTGGCGGTCGGCTCTTCGACGACACACGGTCCGCGGAGACGGTCGCCCACGTCGATCTCGTGCCGCGGGTGGTAGCCTTGCGCGCGGGGCGCCGTGCCGCTGCGCCGTCCGGGCGCCGGCCGGATCGCGCGCAGGGGCGAAGGCGCGACGGCGATCAGCCGGTAGCCGACGACCTCGACGTCCTGGTCCCGCACCGCGTGCCCATAGCGTACCCGGTGCGCTTCGTGGAACGCCTCGACCGCGGCCGACACCGGCACGCCGTCGCAGGGCACGCTGATCTCGTACGCCTGGCCGGCGTAGCGCATATCCATCTCTCGCCGGCACGCTACGTCGGCCCACGGCCGTTCGTAGAGCTCGAACTCCCTGCGCGCCTGCGCCTCCAGTTCCCCGAACACGGCAGCCGCACCGCCGTCGGTCACGCGCGCCGCCGGCATGACGCGCGTGCTGGAGAAATCCTGGCGCGTGTCGGCCAGCAGCAGCCCGTAGGCGGAGACGAGGCCGGGGTTGACCGGCACCATGACCCGGGAGATGCCGAGGCCGGATGCGACCGCGGCCGCGTGCAGTGGGCCAGAGCCGCCGTACGCGACGATCGTGTAGTCCCGCGGGTCGTAGCCGCGCTCAATCGACACGAGGCGGACGGCCTGGGCCATGGTCACGTTGACGAGGCGCAGCACGCCGTCGAGCGTCTCGCGGCGCGGCAGTCCCAGGCGGTCGGCCAGCGCACCGAGCGCGGCCTCAGCGGCTGCCGCGTCGAGGCGCAACCTGCCGCCGAAGAACGCTTCCGGGCGGATGCGCCCGGCCAGCACGTTTGCATCCGTGACGGTAAAGGCCGTGCCGCCTCGGCCGTAGGCCGCGGGCCCCGGATCGGCCCCCGCGCTCCCGGGCCCGACCGTCAGAATGCCCCCGCGGTCCACCTCCGCGATGCTGCCGCCGCCCGCGCCCACGGTCGCGATGTCGATCATCGGGACGTTGAGCGGCAGCCCGGCAATTTTGTACTCGCGGGTGACACCGGGCCGGCCGCCCGTCACGAGGCACACGTCGGTGCTGGTGCCGCCCATATCGAAGGTAATCGCGTTGGCAAAGCCGGCCTCGAGGGCGGCCGTGGTGGCGCCGACCACGCCGGCCGCGGGCCCGGACAAAATCATCTTCGCTGCGTGGCGCCGGACCGCGCGGGCTGGAATCGTGCCGCCGTTGGCTTGCACGATCGTGACCGGCCCCCGGAAGCCGCGGTTCCGGAGCCGATCTTCGAGGCGGGACAGGTAGCCGTCCACAACCGGCTTCGCATAGGCGCTGAGCACGCAGGTACTGGCACGCTCGTACTCGCGGAACTGCGGCAGGACGTCGGAGGACCGGGTGACGGCCACGCCGGGCAGAGCCGCGGCGAGCGCGTCTTCGGCGGCGATCTCGTGCGCGGGGTTGGCGTACGAGTGCAGGAAGCAGATCGCCACCGACTCGATGTGCTCCTCGAGAACCAGCCGCCGAACGCGCTCGACGAACGAAAAGTCCACCAACGGCCGGCGCGCCTCCCCGTCGGGGCCCATGCGCTCGTCCGCCTCGATAATGTGGTCCCGGGAGACGAGCGGTTCCGGCTGCCGGTAGAACAGGTCGAACAACCGCGTCTTGGCCTGGCGCTGGATCAACAGCACGTCACGGAAGCCCTTGGTGGTGACCAGGCAGGTGCGCGCACCTTTGCGTTCCAGCACCGCGTTCGTGACGACCGTCGAGCCGTGAATCAGGGCCGCGAGCTCGGACGGCGGTACACCGCACTCGGACACCGCGGCCAGCACCGCGCATTCCGGGTCGGCCGGCGTCGACATTACCTTGCCGGTCGCGTCGATGTGATCGCCCCTGGACAGCACCCAGTCGGTAAAGGTGCCGCCTGTTTCGATCCCGAGTCGCAGACCCGGCGCTCGAAGCGAGCGTGTCCCCATTCAGCCTCCCATTGGCCGTAGTGCCTAATAGATCCTCCAGTCTTCAATAAATCAGAATG
Organism: Bacillota bacterium; assembly: GCA_021324255.1. Lineage (GTDB taxonomy): Bacteria > Sysuimicrobiota > Sysuimicrobiia > Sysuimicrobiales > Segetimicrobiaceae > JAJPIA01. The sequence goes on along the minus strand of JAJPJL010000025.1, from coordinate 49,311 downwards.
TTGTTTTACTTTTTGAAACGTCTATGCGAGTGCAGAGGGGTTGGTTCTCTTCAGACGAACAATATCCTCGCGCGAGAACGCGGGGAGGGATGATCATGGCACAGGCGCCGGCGCGCGACGTCCGCTACAAGCCCGTGATGACCGACGAGATGATCGAGGCCGCGACGCGCGTGCTGCGCAGCGGCAAGTACATCCGAAGTTTTCCACTCGAGGACTCCGAGGGGAAGCGCTTCGAGGAGGAGTTTTGCGCCTACATCGGCGCGCCCCACGCGGTAAACGTGTCGAGCGGCACCGCCGCCCTGCATACCGGCCTGCTCGCCGCGGGCGTTGGGCCGGGTGACGAGGTCATCACGGTGCCTAACACGTTCTCTTCCGTCGCCGATGTCATCATCCTGTGCGGGGCCAAGCCGGTGCTCGTTGACGTGGAGCCCGATACCTACAACATGAACGTCGGACTCGTGGAGCGTGCCATCACCCCGCGGACCAAGGCGATCCTCCCGGTGCACATGAACGGACAGGCGGTCGACATGGACCCGCTCATGGCGATCGCTCGGCGCCATGGGCTCAAGGTCGTCGAGGACGTCTGCCACGCGGCGGGCGCGAAGTACAAGGGCAGGTTCCTCGGGACGTTCGGGGATGCCGGCGCGTTCTCGTTCGTCCAGAACAAGTGCATCTCGGTCGGCGGGGAGGGCGGGATGCTCGTCACGCCGGATCCCCGGATCTGGGAGTCGAGCATGATGCTCTGCAACCACGGCCGTGGCCGCCGGTGGTTCGAGGGCCACAAGGCCTACCATATGTACCGTGCGCAGCAGATCGAAACGGTCGGGTTCAACTACCGTCAGAACGAGTTGCTCTCCGCGATCGGACGGATTCAGTTGCGGTACCTGGACGAGTGGAACGTGCGCCGGCGGGAAAACGCGGCGCTCTATGCCCGGTTGCTGGGCCGGTTCAAGCACGACCTCACGCTGCCGGCGACCCGGCCGTACGCGGAGCACTCGATGCTCCGCTTCGTCGTGCAGACACCGCGCCGTGACGAGCTGCGTGCCTACCTCGAGAACAGGGGCGTCCACGTCATGGTCGAGTACGGCACGCCCATCCATCTGGACCACGCCTACCAGCCGTATTGCGGCGCCCCCGAGGGCACGTTTCCCGTGACCGAGCGGCTGGCGCAGACCATCCTCACGCTGCCGTGCTACCAGACCCTCGACGCCGACGACATCGGCTACGTCTCTGAGGTGATCCGGCAGTTCTACGATGCGTAGGGCAGTCCGCATCGCCGGCGCCCTCGGGCAAGCCGGGGAGTGACCATGGACCACGATCTCGCGTACCGTTCGCTCACAGAGCTCGGGCGCCTGCTGGATGAGCGGCAGGTGTCGCCCGTGGAGATCGTCCGGGCGATCCTTGACCGCGTCGACCGGTACAATGGGCGGCTGGCGAGCTACATCACCGTCTGCGGCGACGCGGCGCTCGCGGAGGCGCGGGTGGCAGAGCGGGAGATCGTCCGCGACCGGCGCCGCCGCGGTCGCCTGCATGGCCTCCCGATCGCCCACAAGGACGTGAGCCTCACGCGCGGCGTACGGACCACCGCGCATTCGCGCTGCATGGTGGAGTATGTTCCGGACCGCGACGCCACCCACGTGCGGCGGCTCCGCGAGGCCGGCATGATCTTGCTCGGCAAGACGAACACCACCGAGTTCGCATGCGGGACGATGGATCTATTCGGCGTTCACCGCAACCCGTGGGATCTCGGCCGTTACGCCGGCGGGTCGAGCGGCGGCTCGGCGAACGCGCTTGCGGCCGGGCTCGCGGTCGCCGCAACCGGCTCGGACACCGGCGGTTCCATCCGCGTGCCATCGAGCTTTTGCGGGATCGTCGGGCTCAAGCCGACGTACGGGCGCGTGAGCCGCAGCGGCCTCGTACCGCTCAGCTGGAGCATGGACCACGTCGGGCCCATGGCCCGCACCGTGGCGGACTGCGCGCTGCTGCTCAACACGATGGCGGGCCACGATCCCGACGATCCGACGAGCGTTCGGTCGGCGGTTCCCGACTTTACCGACGGGCTGGAGGCCGGGATCCGGGGGATTGTCCTCGGCGTGCCGCGACAGCATTTCTACGAGGGGCTGGATCCCGACGTCGACGCGGCGCTGCGCGGCGCGCTCCGCCAGCTCGAGGCGCTGGGCGCGCGTCTTGAGCCCGTCGATCTACCGCTCGCTCCGCACGTCTCCGCGCCGGCGGGGATCCTCATCATGGCGGAGGCCTACGGTCTGCACGCGGCGGACATGCGGAAGCGGGCGGCCGACTACGGCGCGCGCACGCGCCGGCGCATCTTGTCCGGCGCCTGCTACACCAGCGGGGAGTACGAGGAGGCGGTGCGGGTTCGCGTGGCATGGATGCGCCAGATCGTCGCCGCGCTCGAAGGGGTCGACGCCGTCGTAACGCCGACCCTGCCGCATCCGGCGTTCCCGGTCGAGACGCAGCTCGCCGATCCGCCGGACACCAGCTGGGGGACGCGTCACTTCAACATGTCGGGCCACCCGGCGCTGACCGTGCCGTGCGGCTTCACCGCGGCCGGGCTGCCCGTCGGCATGCAGCTGGCCGGCCGGTACTTCGATGAGGCGTCGCTGTTTCGCATCGGGCACGCATACGAACGGGCGACACCCTGGCACACGCGCCGTCCGGCGCTGGAGGAGGCCGCGGCATGAGCTCCGTCGAGCCGGGACGCCTGGAGCAGGTCCGCGGCGAGTTGGCGCGCCAAGGCATCGCCGTTGGCGACGATGACCTCGCCGTCATTGTCGAGATCGTCGAGGCCGGCCGGGCCGGCCTCGATCGCGCCCGGGCGTGCGTGGCCGGCGGTCCTCCGGTTCCACACGGCTTCGTACCGCCGGCGCCCCCGGCGGGTGAGCCGGCGCCGAGCGGCGGATGTTGAGCGGGTGGCGATGATGTCGGCCGGATCGCGCTCGAGGATGGAGATCCCTTACAGGTATCCGGTACGCTTCACATACGTGGCTGCACTACGTCGTCCAGCTCAAGGAGCGCGACGCCTTGAGGGCGTCCTCGGCGCGGCGCGGCATCACGGCGTCGGTGCATTATCCGGTGCCGGTGCACCGCCACGCCGGGCGCCTGCCCTACCGAGAAGGACAGGTTCCCCGAAGCGAGGCGGCGTGCCGGGAGATCCTGTCCCTCCCGTGTCACCCCGCGGTCGCGGAAGCCGAAGTCGAATATGTCACAGCCGCCGTCGCCGAGTTCTTCGCCGGCGGCCGCTGAATCGGGAGGAGCCCCATGGAGATTCCGTACCGCGCGCCGATTGTGACCGATGACATGCGCCGCAAGGCCCTCGAGGTACTGGAGAGCGGCACAACATTTGGCGGTCAGGAGACCGAGCGCTTCGAGGTCGAGTTAGCGCAACGCTGCGGCTGCCGCTACGGTGTCAGCGCGAACTCCGGCACATCCGCGACGATGCTCGCCCTCGACGCACGCGGCGTCGGACGGGGCGACGAGGTGATCATGGCCGCGAACGCGTACATCGGCGTGCTGGCGGCCGTCGTGAAGCTCGGTGCCACCCCGGTGTTCGTCGAAGCCGATCCCGAGACCGGCAACATCGCGCCCGGGGCGGCCGCCGCGGCGATGACTCCTAAGACGCGCGCGATCGTGCCGATCCACATGTACGGATTCCCGTGCGATATGGATCCGATCGTGGAGGCGGCGCGAGCGCATGACGCCTTCGTGCTGGAGGACGCGGCCCACGCGCTCGGCGCGGAGTACAAGGGACGGCCGGCCGGCGGTCTCGGCGACGCGGGATTCTTTAGCTTTTCCGGGAAGATGATCACCGTGTTCAGCACCGGCGGCGCGGTTGTCACGAACGACCGCGCGCTGGCGGAGAGCATGTCGAGCCTGCGCGACCAGGGCCGGCTGCGGGACGAGAAGATCAGTTTCATCCGCCGGACCGACGCCTCCTGGTACGATCAGCGGTGGATCGGCTACAACATGCACCTGTCCGAGATGGCGTGCGCGCTCGGCCGCCTGCAGCTTCGGCTGCTCGATGAGTTCACGGCAAAACGGCGGAAGGGCGCCGCGTATTACACCGCGCGCTTCCGTGATGCGGGGTTGCCGTTCCGCACGCCGCCCGAGCGCCCGTGGGCGAACCCCTGCTACCTGCACTACTCGGTGTGCACCCCGCGCCGCGACGCGCTGGTGGAGTTCCTCCGCCGGCGCGCGATCGGGGTGGGGATCCACTATCCGAGGCCGCTGCACCTGCTGGAGCCGGTCAAGGCCCGGTACGGCACCCGCGACGGGCAGTTCCCCATCGCGGAGCGGTTGTGTGGCGAGACCGTGTCGCTGCCTGTCGGCCCGCACATGACCGACGAGATGCTCGCGCGCGTCGCCGATTCAGTCATCGCGTTCTTTCAGGAGGGCCGCGCCGTCGCGTAGCGGCGCGTCGCGCTGCCCGAGAGGCCGCCGCGCCTCTTGCGCGTTGTTCGGCGCGGGTCCGTGCGGGCGGGCAGTCGAGTATGCTGTCCCCCTATGGAAAGAGCCGGCCGCACCAGGGCGTGAGCCGCTGGAACGCTTCGGCAAACTTGATCGCCGGATTGCCGGCGACGTACGCAGCCTGGGTGCCGCGCTGCTGCGAGCGCGTGCGGTATCGCTCGACGTGGTACGGCTGCGCGCGAAATTCCGCGGTTGCGCGCATCTTGGCGTCCATGGTATCCGTGATGTCGATGAAGTAGTCCGGGACGAACCCCGTCATCTCGGTCAGCGGCTGCGTCGGCTCGCAGGCGAAGATCTGTGTCGGCGTCATCACCGGTAGGTCCGGCTCGACGCCGGCCAACCCCGTGTAGTAGGCGGCCTCCATGGTGGCCTGGTAGGCCGTGGTGTGGTCCGGATTGTACGGCTCCTTCGCCGGATGCGTGATGATGACGCGCGGGCGGAACGTGCGAATCTCGCGCACGAGGCGCATCAGCCGCTCATAGTCGACGGTCAACGGTTGATCCCGGTAGTCGTAGCAGGCGAGTTCCACGCCGAGGATCTCCGCCGCAGCCCGGGCCTCGGCGCGCCGGACCTCGGCCACCTCTTCCTCGGTCGTCTTGCCGCCCCGGGCCTTCCAGAATTCGTTCGATTCCCCGCGCGCGCCCGGACTGAGGACGACAACGCGCACGTGGGATCCGGCCGCGGCGTAGCGGGCGAGCGTGCCGCCCGCCCTGACGCAGAAGTCGGCGGCATGCGCGCTGACGCACAACACACGATCGTTCGCCGTGTCGTATCCCTCCTCGGAGTTCGGAGGCGCTCAGCGGGACGGCCGCTCGAGCACCTGCCGGTTGACGAGAAACGCGGGCGGTCGGCCTTGCAGGGCTTCGACCACTTGCTGGGCCGCGTCGCGCTGGCCCTGCTTGATCGACTCCTCCGAGTAGAAGCCGATGTGCCCGGACACCGTCACGTTGGGAAGCGAGAGGAGCGGATGGTCGGCACGCAACGGTTCCTCGGCGAAGACGTCCAGGCCCGCGCCGGCGAGCCGGCCCTCGCGCAGGGCGTCCACGAGGGCCGGCTCGTCCACCACCGGGCCGCGCGAGGTGTTAACGAGCACCGCATCGGGCTTCATCATCGCGATCGCCTCGCGCGAGACGATCCCGCGCGTCGCGGGCGTGAGCGGCAGGTGGATGGACAGGATGTCCGACTCGGACACACACGTCTTGAAGTCCACCGAGCGGGCGTGTTCGGAGCGGAACACGGCCTCGTCGAGGTAGGGATCGTGCGCCATGACATCGAGGCCGAGGGCGCGGCCTTTGCGTCCGGTGGCCCGCGCGATATTGCCGAACCCGAGCAGGCCGAGCGTCCGTCCGGCAATTCGCCGCAGCGGGACGACCGGTTTGATGTGCCACTGGCCGGACCGCACCGCCCGGTCGGCAGCGACGATCTTGCGCGTCACGGCCAGCAGCAGGGCGATCGCGTGCGAGGAGACCTCGTCCACCGCGTAGAGCGGCCCATTGGTCACCCAGATGCCCCGCGCCGTCGCCGCCGCCACGTCCACGCGATCGACGCCCGTCCCGTAGTGCGCGATGATGCGGCATTTGATCAGCCGGTCGATTCTCGCGGCGTCGAGTATGCCCCGGGAGTGCAGCACCGCGTCGACGAGCGGGGCGGCCCGCTCGAAGGCTACCGGGTCGTCCATGTCTACCGATTCGACGCGGATACCGGCGGGTTCCAAGATACTGCGCTCGACCGCTATGTCGTACGAAGGCTGGCGCTTCGATTCCGTGCGAATGCAATACCAGGACCGTCGGGCCACCTGCTCAGCCTCCTCGAGGGGTCGTTCGCATGCGACGTAATGGAACAATGATGTGAAACAGTGCTGGAAGCCGACGTGACTCGGAACACGGTTTCAAAGCACGCAGGACTTCGGTGCTGGTTACCGGAACCCCTTGAACAACCACGGGTATTGCCGACGGCATCACCGCAGGGGAGGGACCCATGGCCGGCCGCATTGTCGCATTTCGCCCGGTCGTCGATCAGGAAATGAAGGACGCTGCGTGCCGCGTGCTCGATTCTGGGCATTACATCCGCACGTCGCCCACCGAATCGTCAGAGGGCAAAGCGCTCGAGGAGGAGTTCGGCGCGTTCCTGGCGGGCTCGGACGGGCGGCGCCTATACGTGGCGAACCTGGCGAACGGTACCGCGGCGATGCATCTTGCATGGCTGGCGTACGGCGTCAGCCGGGGCGACGAGGTCATCATCCCCGCGAACACGTTTGTCAGCGTGGCGCATTGCCTCTCGCTGGTTGGCGCCACGCCGGTCCCGGTGGATGTCGAGGCGGACACGTACAACATGGACCCGGCGTCCGCGGCCGCCGCGATCACGCCTCGGACGCGGGCCATCATGCCCGTCCATACGGCCGGCCATCCCGCCGATCTCGACCCGATCCTCGATATCGCACGCCGGCACAACCTTCTCGTGATCGAGGACGCCTGTCAGGCCATCGGCGCGCGCTACCATGGCCGCCCCGTCGGCACGCTCGGGCAGATGGGCTGTTACAGCTTTGTCCAGAACAAGGCCATGACGTGCGGCGGTGAGGGCGGTGCGGTGGCGTCGTTCGACGAGATGCGGGTGCGCCGGGTGTTCAACCTCGCGAACCACGCGCGCGGCGAGCAATTTCACCGCGCTCGCGGCGACGACTCCATGCCGGTCGCCCACGACGAGGTGGGCTTCAACTACCGGCAATCCGAGATCTTGTCGGCCGTGGCCCGCGTGCAGCTGCGCCGGCTGCCGGCGTGGATCGAGCAGCGCCGGCGATGGGCAGGCCTGTACCGCGAGCTCATCGCGGCGTGCCACCTGCCGATCGACCTGCCCGGCGAGCGGCCCTATGCGTACCACTCGTACGTGCGCTTCGAGATCTGCGTGCGCGAGCGCCGCGCGCTCCGGCAATACCTGGCCGAACACGGTGTGCGCACCCAGGTGCACTATCCGACCCCGATCCACCTGGACGTTCCGTACCGCGACCAACTCGGCGTCCGGCCCGGCGCCCTGCCGGTGAGCGAGCGCCTCGCCCGCGAGATCATGACGCTGCCGCTCTATCCGCAGATGACGGCGGACGATGTCGCCTACGTCGTTGATCACCTGCAGGCGTTCTTCGCGCAGCGCAAGACGACCACGGCGTGACGCAGCGGCCGGGGCCGGTTGCGGAATCGCAGGTCCGCTCAACGCCGCGCGGCCTGCGGCTACTGCCACTCCGCGTGAAACTGCTTCCTGATCTCCTCGCGGCTGAGGCCGGCGCTCAAGAGCGCGACGAGCTTGACGCGCGCTTTGAGGCCCGACGTGCCGGCGAAGATCATGCCGAGCGACAGGAGGTGCGACTCGCCGCCCTCATGCCGGTATGTATTGCGCTGCAGGCGTCCGGTCGGGTACGGGTTGGCGATGACGACGGTGATCCCCCGCGCCATCGCGTCCGTCAATAGCTCGACGTACCGCGGGCTCATCCGTCCCGACTCGAGCACGAGGCCGTCCGCACCGCCCTCGATCGCGGCGCGGAGCAGCGTGTCGCTGGGGTCGGCGGCAAACGGAATGCGCTCGACCCTGGCTCGGATCACCGCCGGCATGACCGCCGGCAGGCGCCGGAACGGACGCCGCGCGAAAAACACGTAGTCCTCGTCCACCGCTCCGAGCGGCCCGAACTCGGGCGACTGAAAGGCCGCGGGATTCGCCGGGCTCGTCTTGGTGACGTCTCTGGCGCAGTGGATCGTGCCGTTCATCACGACCAGCACCCCGAGCCCGCGCGAACGATCGCAGGCGGCGACTTGAATGGCATGCAACAGATTGGCCGGGCCGTCGTCGCTTGGAAGCGTGGGGTCCCGCAGTGCGCCGGTCACGACGACCGGGCGCTCCTGCCCGAGCGTCACGTCGAGAAAATATGCGGTCTGCTCCAGCGTCGCGGTCCCGTGGGTAATCACGACGCCGGCGAGCTCGGGATCGGCGAAGGCGTCGGTGACACGGTGCGCCAGGTTCAGCATGTGGCGGAAGCCGATGGCGGTGCTCGGCAGCTCGAGCCAGCCGTCCAGCATGCACTCCGCGTAGTGGCGGACCGCGGGAATGCGGTCGAGCAGTTCGCGGGGTCCAAGGGCGGGGGCCACCGCGCCGGACGGCTGCCGCCGGCCGGCGATCGTGCCGCCGGTCGTAATCACACGGACGCGCGGTTTGGACACGGAGGTTACACCAAGTAGCCGAGGCGCCCCGACAGTTCGTAGGCCGCATCCTGCAGCAGGCGGGCCAGTTGCTCCGTGTCCCCCTCCCGGACTTGGAAGACAGACCCCGAGACGCTGAGCGAGGCTTCGACGCCGCCCGAGGGCCCGCGCACCGGCACGCCGACGCAGCGGATGCCGGCGAGGAACTCCTCGCGATCGACGGCGTATCCGCGCTCCCTGATCCGGCGCAGTTCCTCGGCGAGGGCCGCCGGATCGGTGATCGTGTGCGGCGTGCAGGCGACGAGCTTGCTGGCGCCCAGGATCGGGGCGGCCTCGTCGGGGGGCAGGAAAGCGAGGATGGCCTTGCCGAGCGCGGTCGCGTGCGTCGGCGCGCGCCGCCCCAGGGGGGTGTACATGCGCGCGCTCTTCGGGCCGTCGATCCTCGCGACGTACATCACGTGCTGCTGGTATAGGATGCCGAGGCTCGCGTTGCAGCCGGTCGCGGCGACCAACCGCTCGAGGATTGAAATCGCCTGTTTTCGGATTTCGAGCTGGTTCAGCGCCGCTCCGGCAAGGATGATGCCCTGCAGGCCGAGATGGTACTTCTCGGTCCGCGGATCTTGAGCCACATAGCCTTCGGCCGCGAGCGTCGAGAGGATGCGGTACACGGTGCTCTGGCTGGTCTTGAGGCGTTTGCTCAGTTCAATGACGCCGACCTGGCGGCCATCCTCCGCGAGCAGGTTCAGGATGGCGATGGACCGTTTGACCGTTTTGACGGAATCCGACTTCGGCATCGTCGTCCCCACCTCACCGGCGACACGAGTACGCCCAGCGAGCGCTTCCAGATGCGAAATGAAATTCCCTTCCGAATCCGTCCAATTCTGGTGGGTCTATCGGGAGGAAAGAGCATCTTGACGAGTAAATTACGTAACGCTGTTTTTCTAGCTATCGTGGATCGGCTGCTTAGGGAGGATCGCTGGGACCGATGGCGCCCGCCGACGACTCGGCCACGCTAGCGCCGCATTTGCCGACCCTCGGACTCTTTTCGCTCGCGGGGCGCGTTGCGATTGTGACCGGCGGCAACCGCAACCTCGGATTGGGGCTGAGCCGGGGGCTCGCCGGTGCGGGGGCTCATGTCCTCATCGCCAATCGCGACGCTGCCAGCGGAGAGGCGGCCGAGGCGGCGTTACGCGAGGAGGGATGGAGCGTCGCCGCCTGTGCGACCGACGTGAGCGACCCCGCGGCGTGCGAGCGGATGGCGGCTTGTGCGGCCGATCGATGGGGCAGGATCGACATCCTGGTCAACAACGGGGCGGTCAGAGTCGACAAGACGGCGGCGGAGCACACCGCGGCGGACCTCGATTGGATCATGGGCGTGAACGTCCGCGGCGTCTTTCACGCCTGCCAGGCAGTCTATCCCTTCATGCGCCGGCAGCGCAAGGGCCGCATCATCAACATCGCGTCGATCTCTGCCCGCAAGGGGATGGTCCGGCGCACCTCCTACAGCGCCTCGAAGGGCGCCGTCGTGGCGCTGACCCGAGGTCTGGCCGTGGAATGGGCGGCCGACGGCATTACGGTCAACGCCATTTCGCCGGGCTCCATCGCGTCGCCGGAGCGGCCCGCCGACCCGGCGACGGCCCGGTACAAGATGACGGTCGATCTGATCCCGCTCGGCCGGGTGTCGCAGCCCGAGGACATCGTTGGGTTGTGCGTCTTTTTGGCATCCGACGGCTCGGCGTACCTCACCGGCCAGGACATCCTGATCGACGGCGGGTGGTCGCTCGTCATGCGTCCGATGTCTATGCCGTAGCATCCGCACGGTACCGAACGACATACTCGGCAGGGGGCGGATCATGCAGTTGAATGAACGCTCGCGAGACCGGATGACTCGACGGCAGCTCCTCCGCACGAGCGCGGCTGCGTCGTTGGCCGTCCTCGAAGGCGGCGCGCTGACGGCGGGGCGCGCCCGTCCCGCGGCCGCCGCGGCGGCCGGCGGTAACACGCTCAGCGTCGCGATGCTGCTCAACATCAACACGCTGGATCCAGGCCGCACGCTGGAGAACGCGACGAACAACATCGATCACGTGACGTACGACGCGCTGGTCACATTTCAGGGTGAGGACCTCAAGACGATCCGGCCGTCCCTTGCCACCCGGTGGGCGATCTCTCCTGACGGGCTGACCTACACGTTCACGCTCCATCCAAACGTGAAGTTTGCCAGCGGCAACCCGATGACCGCAGCCGATTTCAAATGGTCCTTTGAGCGGCTGATGAATATCAAGGGGAACGGGGCTTGGCTCCTCGACGGCGTATCGAGCGTGGACGCGCCGAACCCCTCCACGTTTGTCATCAGGTTGGCCAAACCCAAGCCGGCGCTGCTGCCGATTTTGACGACGCCCTCCCTGAGCCCGCTCGATACCAAGGTGGTCATCGCGCAGGGCGGCGACGCGGGGCCGGATGCCAAAGACAAGGACAAGGCGGAAGCCTACCTGAACTCGCACTCCGCCGGGACGGGGGCGTTCATTCTCCAGTCGTACGTCCCGAAGCAAGAGATCGTGATGGTGAAGAACCCTGCGTATTGGCGGGGTCCGTCATCGTTGGACCGCGTCGTCGTCCGCAACATCGCGGATTCGAGCGCGCAGGCACTCATGGTCCAAAAGGGGGACATCGACATCGCGGTCAACATTCAGGCCGATCAGGCGCGGCAGCTCCGTCACGCCGAAGGGATCGTGCTCAACGCCAGCCCCGAACTGAACGTGGTTAACATCATCATCAACACCAACCCGGAGATCAGCGGGCCGTTCGCCAACCCCAAGGTGCGCGAAGCGATCCGTTACGCGATCGACTACCAGGGGGTCATGGCGCTGACCGCGCCCGGCTCCCGGCGGTCGGCCGGCATTATCCCGCCGAGTTTCCCCGGCGCGCGTCCAACGAGTGAGGCGGTCAAGACAGACAAGCAGCGCGCCCGGGCCATTTTGCAGCAGGCCAACATCACGAAGCTGGAGGGCACGTTTTTCTACTCGAGCACCTATGCGGGGTTCGGCCTCGACCTGGGGATCCTCGCGCAGAAGATTCAGCAGGACCTTGCCGCGATCGGTATCAACCTCAAGATCGTCGACGAGCCCTACGCGACCGAAGTCACGCAGTACCGGCAGGGCAAACTGCCCATGGGCATCGGGGGCTGGCTCGCCGATTACATGGACCGGAGCGACTATCTCGTGTTCCTTCCCGGGCGAACCGTCGGGCACAGGCTCCAGTGGGAAGCCGACGCGAGCCCCGAAGCGCGGGCGATCACCAAGCTGGGCCAACAGGTCGAGACCGAGACGGATCCGGCCAAGGCGACCGCGCTGTACCAGGAGCTCGACCGCCGGCTCTCGACGGAGGGGCCCTACATCCCCCTCTATCAGCCCGCCGTGTCGATCGCGTACCGGTCGAACCTCAAGGGCGTGACGTATACGACCGGCTGGTATGTTGATTACTCGACGATTTCGCGGTCGTAAGCCCCGCGAGAGAGGCGGGACACGGAGCGACCATGGAGCGGGACGGCCCGACGGCCGAGGGCGTCTTCGCGGAATCGTTCGGCATCCCGCCGGTACTGACCGGATTTGCGAACCCGGACTGCCGGGTCCATTCGCCCGACGAAAACGTGGACATCGAGTGCTATCTGAGGGGCGTCGAGTACGCCGCCGCCGTGCTGTTCCGGCTGGCGGACGCGTAGGGAGGGGCGTGGGTCGATGAGTGTCCGGAGCGGGCAGACGATGGCGGCGCGCGCGTCGAAACGGGCGGTCAGGCAGGGCGGTGGCGACCGGGAGCGGCTGCTCGCGCTGGCGGAGAGCCGCCGGGACGTGGTGAGGCTCGGGCGTGGCGATCCGGACCTGCCCACGCCGGCCCACATCATCGAAGCCGCGAAGCGCGCCCTCGACCACGGCGCCACCCACTACACGCACTGGCAGGGACAGCTTGACCTCCGCGAAGCGGTCGCCGAGAAGTGCCGTCGCGACTATCGCGTCGAGGTGGCCGCGGACCAGGTTATCATCACGGCGGGCGCGCAGGAAGCGATGTACGTCGTGTTCCAGACGCTGTTGGATCCCGGGGACGAGGTACTGCTCGCGGACCGGCATTACACGTCCTATTCACGCGCGATCCGTCTCGCGGGCGGCGTGCCCGTGTTCGTGCCCACGCATGAAGCTAACAATTTCGTCATTGATCCGCAGGACGTCGAAGCGCTGATCTCGCCCCGGACGAAGCTCGTGGTCGTGGTCAGCCCGGAGAATCCGACGGGCGCGGTGATCCCGCCCGACACCATCGCCGCGCTGGCGCGCATCGCGAACGAGCACGACCTCATGGTCATCGCGGACGACATCTACGAGAAGTTCGTCTACGAGGGGCCGCCGCACGTGAGCATCGCGTCGGACCCGGCGCTCGGAGACCGCACGATCATGATCAACGGCTTCAGCAAGACCTACGCGATGACGGGGTGGCGCGTGGGGTACATGGTTGTGCCGCGAGAACTGGTCGGCCCCGTTCAGGTAGTCAAGCACACGCTCACGATCTGCGCGCCGGCGGTGTCGCAGGCGGCGGCGCTAGCGGCCCTCGAGGGCCCGCAGGACTGCGTCGACGAAATGCGTCGCATCTACGCCGGCCGGCGCCGTATTCTCTTGGACGGCTTCGAGCCGCTGGGGATGGGGGGCCGTTGGTCGCGCGGTGCGCTCTACGTCTACCCGCGGGTCCCCCGGGACGGAGAATCCTCGTACGACTTTTGCGTCCGGGTGCTGGAGCAGGCGAACGTCCTCATCTTTCCGGGAACGGCGTTCGGCGCGGGAGAGGGCTACATGCGGGTAACGCTGCTGCAGCCCACCGAGGTGATGCGGGAGGCGGTCTCGCGAATGACTGCGGCGCTACCGAAGGAGCCGCGGGACGCCACACGAGACGAGGGACATCATGGACGGACGGCATAAGGCGACCTTCTCGCGGCGCGACGCGCTGCGCCATGCCCTGGCCGGCGGCGCCCTCGGCGTGGGGTTCGGCGCCGGCTGGCTGTCGCGCGCGGTAGGTACGGCGAGCGCGCAGCGTGCGATTTCCGGTACGTTGCAGGTCGCCTGGGATCAGGTGCAGGACAACCTGGATCCGCAGACAGCGCGCGGTAACCGCAACTGGTGGGTGCTGACCGAGCTCTACGACACCCTAACGTACCTGCCGGGCTACAGTCTCGACGCCAAGCCGTACCTGGCCGAATCGTGGACCGTCTCGGGAAACGGCACGGTCTACACCTTCAAGCTGCGCCGCGGCGTGAAGTTCACTACCGGCAGCGAGCTGACCGCGGAAGCGGTGAAATACAGCAGCTCCATCGGCGCGCCACACCTGCGGGTGCTTCTCCAGCATGTGCTCCCCAACGCGTTCAGTCCCGTGGTGGTGCAGGCGACGCTCGATCTCGGCGCGATTATCCTCACCACGGCGGCGCTGAGCTTTATCGGCTTCGGCGCCGAGCCCGGGACGCCGGATTGGGGCCGCATGGTGGCCGATGGCCGTCAGTATATGCGCGATCACTGGTGGGTCGTGCTGTTTCCTGCGATCGCGATCTTCTTCGCGGTCGCCGCCTTCAACCTCGCCGGCGACGGGGCGCGGGATGCCTTCGATCCTCGCCTGAGGGGCGAGTCATGAGGTTCGGTACCTCACCACGCGGAGGAGGCATCCGTGGACTGTGATCTGGTGGTGAAAGGCGGCACAGTAGTGACCCCCGCGTCCCGCGGTTCCGTAGACGTCGGGATCCGCGACGGCAAGATCGTGCAACTCGGCGGCGAGGTGCGCGCACGGCGCACGCTCAACGCGGGAGGGTGCTACGTTTTCCCCGGCGGGGTCGATATCCATGTCCACCTGAGCCAGGCGGCCAGGCCGGAGCCCGGGCGGGAGCTCTGGGTCGACGACTTCTACTCGGGATCCCAGGCCGCCATCGCGGGCGGCGTCACCACGGTCGGCAACATGACGTTCCAGTGGGCCGGCGACCGCCTCGAGGGAGCCCTCGCTCGCGATCTCGAAGCGGCCGCCCGGGACGCGATGGTAGACTTCGTTCTCCACCCGGTCCTCACCGAACCGACGCCGGCGGCCGTTCGCGAGGTCGCCGGGCTGGCCGCGGCGGGTCACACCAGTCTCAAGATCTTCATGAGCCGGGACAACTTCGACGCGGACATCGACATGTATCTTCGCGCGATGCGCGCGGCCGCGGAAGGCGGCCTCATGACGCTCATGCACTGCGAGGACGGGGCGCTGCAGCGGTTCCTCAAGGCGCGCCTCGCCGAAGAGGGGCGCGATGCGCTCGCGCACTACGCCGAAAGCCGCCCCACTTACACGGAATCCGCCGCTACCGAGCGCGCGATCGCGATGGCGGAGGCGACCGGAGCGCCGATCTACGTGGTGCACCTGTCCTCGGCCGAGGCGCTCGACCGCTGCCGGCGCGCCCGCACGCGGGGGCTCCCGGTGTATGTGGAAACCCGGCCCCTGTATCTGTATTTGACGAAGGAGCGCCTGGAGGAGCCGGACGGCGCGAAGTATACAGGGGCGCCGCCGCTCCGGGAAATGACCGACGTGGAGGCGATCTGGGCCGGCCTCCGGAGCGGTGATATCCAGAGCGTCTGCACGGACCATGCGCCCTGGAGTCTGCGGCAGAAACTGGATCCGTCGCTCACCGTGGCTACCGTGCGGAACGGCGTCGCCGATCTCGAAACCCTCATGCCGATGCTGTTTTCGGAGGGCGTCCGTACCGGCCGGATCACGCTCGAGCGCTTCGTGGAGCTCACCAGCACGAACGTCGCAAAGCTGTTTGGACTCTATCCCCAAAAGGGAACGATCGCCGTGGGCGCGGATGCTGATCTGGTGGTGTGGGATCCGGAGCGTTCCAGGGTCGTCGATGGAGCCGCGATGCATTCGCGCGCCGGATACTCGGTCTACGACGGATGGCGCGTGACCGGATGGCCCCGGTACACGGTGAGCCGCGGAGACGTGGTGCTGGATGAGACAGGCGTCACCGCGGAACGCGGACGGGGCCGGTGGCTGCGGCGTGGCGCGGTCCGGTCAAGTCCACCATAGGCGTCCTTTGATCACGAAAGCAGGCCGAGTTCCTGGAGTGCCTGGGCAGCGCCATCCAGTGTCGAGAGATTCATCCCAGCGTAGTTCGGCGAAAAGACGACCCCCCGGCCGCCGGCACGGTACGTCGCCAGGACGCTGCGGCGCACGATATCCGGCGTACACCGGGCCTGGTCTTCCCGGGTTCGGGGAGCGTCCACCCCGATGCCCATGTACACCGGCACTCGATCCCCGATCGCCCGAACCGTCGCAAGACACTGCCCGTACACGTACGTATCCGGATCGAATCCGCGCTGGACGACCTCATCCCACGGCGCCTCGTCAAGGCCCAGGAACCGGTACATCAACGGGGTCATCTGTTGCGGCGTCACATCACGCAGGATCGAGCGGTGCCAGTCGGTCATTTCCTTGACGTAAACGCCGCCGGCCTGGTGCTGGTACGTGATCGGCTTCACCCAATCGCACCAGCGCGTCATCTCCCGCCACGGCCACTCCGCCTTACGCAGCGGGTTCAGGTGGTTGCGGTTCCAGACGTTGAGCCCGAATTCCAGGGATCCTTTGCACCACTTCACGATGCCGTAGAGCTCTCGGTCCATGTCCTTGTTGCGCTCGACCCAAAACCGCTCCCAGACCAGCAGGTCCGGGTGCTCGTAGAGCAGGCGTAGGAACTCCACCAGCGCGCCGTCTTCCAGCGCGGCGCCCGAGCGCGCTGCCTCGAAGAAGTCCGCGCCCGTGCGATACGCTGCCTGCGCGCGCTCCGCATCGACCCCCCTGGCAGCGGCCAGGCGCCGGCAGTGCTCGCAGAAGCAGTGCGCCGCGGTGCCGCTGATCAGCCCGTCGAGCGGGCTCCGCCGCTCGTTGCACCACATCACACCGTCGATGTCGTAACTGCGGCAGTAGTCTTCGATGATCGAGTGCCACCACGCCCGGTAATCCGGGTGGTTGATGCACGGCGCGGCGCCCACGCGGTTGAATGCGTCGATCTCCAGCGTTTGCGGCAGGTTCGGAATGGCCACTGTCTGCGCCGAGCCGTGGCCTTCGTAGTTGAAGAGCGGTTCCATGACCTCCGGGTAGACCTGCATGCCGCGCCGGCGCGCTTCCGGGATGACCATCTCCAGCACGTCGACGTTCTCGAACTCTTCGTCTCGGGCGCGGAACCGCTTAATGAACGTGTTCTGATAGTATTCTGGATGCTCCGCGATGTACGAGCCGCCTTCGAGCGGCCGCGCGTCCTGCGCGCCGTGGTCGGGCCACCCGTCGATCTTCCATGAGATGCGCCGGCCCACTTTGAGGCCCAGCCACGAGATCGTCCCGATCAGCAGCACGTTGATGCCGAACCGCTCCTTCAGCGTGTCGAGGAGGGGCCCGATCCCTTCGTCGATGAAGCTGACCGGGCTAATCTGAATCCCCACAAACTTGCTCCTCACCTGCATGCCGCCGCGCCCCCTACCAGTCGTACCAATCGTGCAACTCGCCGTCCCGAACCAGGTGCTCGCCGTCCACGAAGACGTGGCGCACGTTCCCGAGCGCGCGGATATCCGCGAGCGGATCGCCGTCCACCGCCACAAGGTCTGCCAGCTTGCCTTCCTCCACGGTGCCGAGGCGGTCGTCGTCGCCCCGCAACTCCGCGCTGTTGATGGTCAGCATCCGGACAACATCGAGGGGCTCCGCGACCGCCTCGTATTCGAGCAGCGCGGCGATCTCGCCCATAATCTCGTCATGCGGTACACACGGACTGCCGGCATCCGTGCCGAACGCGAATTTCACGCCGGCTTCACGCATGCGTCGAAGCGGCGCGCCGGGCGGGTTCTCCAGCGTCTGCTTCCGCCGGGCTGCGGCCACCCCCGCCGGCATCCCGCGCGACGGGCCACGCTCGGTCTGCAGCACCCGCGGAGACAACGTCGGCACTACGATCATCTTGCGTTCCACGATCTGCTCGATGACATCGTCGTCTGCCGGGCCGCCGTGTTCGATCGAATCGAACCCGGCCGCCACGACGTTGCGAATCGCCTCGCGAATGGACGCGTGCGCCGTGATGCGCCGGCCGAGCCGGTGCGCCTCGTCGGCCGCCGCCCGCAGCTCCTCTACGCTGTACTGCGGCGTGCGCTCGTTCGCAATGATTTTGATGTGGTCGGCGCCGAGCTTCACCTGCTCGCGCACCGCCGCGCGCATCCCGTCCACGCCGTCGGCTTCCCGGCCGCACCACCAGGTGTGGCCACCTGTGCACATGATCGCCCGGCCGGCGATGAACAGCCTCGGCCCCTTGATGAGACCGCGGCGGAGCGCTTCTTTCGCGTCGAACGCGCTCATGCGCATCCCGAGGTCGCGCAGCGCGGTCAGGCCCGCGCGCAAAGACTTGCGCAGATTCGCGGCGGCCTTGATGCCGTTGATGCCGTCCGAGTCGTTGAGCGCCTCGTCGCGCAGGATGCCGGTCGGCCCTCCGTCCCATCCCATGCCGCTCCAACCGACGTGGACGTGATTGTTCGAAAAGCCTGGCAGGATGGTGAGCCCCGCGGCATCCACCCGCGGCGCGTCGGACGCCCGTGCCGCCCCGGGAGCCGCCACGTGCGCGATCCGGCTTCCCTCCACGAGCACGTCTGCGCGCCGCCGTGTTCCCGCCCGCACGTCAAGGACCCAGCCTCCGGCAAGCAATTGCGTCGTCATTCGATCTTCCTCCTTGATCAGCCCTCGGGCCGTCCGGCCTCGCGCCATGTGAGCCAGCGGTCCGGCACGTGGTGTCGCGCGTACAAGTCCTCCATGAGAATGGCCCGTCCCGTTTGGTGCGATTCCTCGCAGGCCGCCACGACGGCGAGCGTCTTCAGGTGATCGAGGCCGGAGGGGTGCGGCCGCGGCGTTCCGGCCGCGAGTTGCTCCACAACGTGCGCCAGCAGGAGCCGGGCGTCATCGACGAGCTGTTCTTGGGCCGGCAGCGGAACCGGCACCACGCGCTCGGCGTCGGGCCCCCGGGCGATCGAGAGGTCGGAGAACATCTGCCGCTGCACCAAGGCGCCTCGATCGAAGTCGGTCCGCCACTCGAAATCCGTCATCCTCGTCTGCGCGGACCAGGTTCCAATGTACGTGACCAAGATGCCGCCCGACAGCTCGAGGACGGCCGACACGGTCGCGTCATCCCGGTACATGCTCCACGGCGGGTTGTGGCAGCGGCATGACACACGCTGCACCTCCGCATCGTATACGAACCGAATCTGGTCGAAGTGATGAATGGACTGCTCGTAGAGCATGGGCTGGCGCATCGTCAGCGGGTACCGGTTCAGCCCCGGCCGGTAACCGTCACGGTTGCGCCAGTAGACGTACCGGGAAAACGCCGGGCAGCCGATCTCTCCCGATCGCACGATCGCGCGCGCCCGGGTCACGCAATGCTGGTAACGAAAGTTCACCCCGACCGCAAGGGCGCGTCCCGCCTGTTCGGCCGCCTCCACGACGCGGACCGCCTCCCCCAGGTCGAGCGTCAGCGGCTTCTCACACAGCAAATGCGCACCATGTGCTAAGACCGCCAGTGCGTCTCCGGATCGGTCCATCGGCGGCGTGGCAAGCACCACCAGATCGGGCCGGACCGTCCGCAGCGCGTCCGCGAGGTCCGTAAAGCAGGCGGTGGTTCGGACGCGAGAGGCGTCGCGCACCGCGGCGAGCCGCTCTTCCTCCTTGTCGACATAGCCCGCGACCGTGACCCGCGGCTCCTCATCGAGCAGGCGGGCCCACACTCGGCCGCGGGCACCTAGCCCTACCAGCAGCGTCCGAAACGATTGCGGCATCGGCGAGACCTCGGGTGCGTATTCGGGCGATGCGGCTCGCTTCTGGCGGTTCTGCAGGAAATCCTGCAATATCAACCGAACGTAGCCATTTATACTGCGGCGGCTGCGACCCCGGCGTGTTCGGCGCCGGCGTGCCGCGCGTCGGTACCGCAGGAGCGGATGGGGATGGCCACATATATCGGACAGCGGCTCGCGGTGCTCATCCCCGTGGTCGTCCTGGTATTCTCGATCGTCTTCGGCATCATGCACGCGCTTCCGGGGACCCCGTGCAGTTGATGTTGGCAGGCGCCGAAGCGGGCGTCACGACGCCGGAACGAATCGCGGAACTGCGAAAGAGCATGGGGTTGGACCGGCCGCTGTACCTCCAGTACGGTGGGTTCATCGTCCACGCTCTGCGTGGCGATCTCGGACAGTCGATCCGGTTCCAGGCGCCGGTGAATGATCTCATCTTCGTCGCGTCGCTGCAGACGTTTCAGTTGAGCCTCGCGGGCATGGCGGCGGCGTTGCTGATCGGTATCCCGCTCGGCTTCATCGCCGGGCTGTACGAAAATTCGTGGGCCGACAGCGCGGCCATGGTGGTATCGCTCCTCGGCGTCTCGATGCCGCTGTTCTGGCTCGCCCTCCTGCTCATCCTTGCGGTTTCCATCCATCTGCAGTGGCTGCCGGCGATCAGCGGCGGACAGCCGCGCGGCATCATCTTGCCGGCCCTAACGCTCGGGTTCGTTGCCGCCGGACTCATCAGCCGGCTCATGCGTGCGAGCCTCATCGAGGCGTTGCGGCACGATTACATCCGGACCGCGCTGGCCAAGGGTCTGCGCTGGCGTGCCGTCATGGCGAAACATGCGCTGAAGAACGCGCTGATCCCCGTCATCACGGTGGCCGGGCTGCAGTTCGGCGGCATGCTGAGCGGAGCGGTGATTACCGAGACGGTTTTCAGCCGCCCGGGCCTTGGCTCGTTGATCGTGAAGGCGATCCTCTGGCACGATTATCCGTTGATCCAGGGCGCGGTGCTGCTGACGTCCGTCTCCTACGTGCTCGTCAATCTCCTGATCGACGTGCTGTACGCCTGGATCGATCCCCGGATCAAATATGCGTGACACAGCCGCTGTCAACGCCGCGTCGGCGTCCGCCGCGCCGGCACTGGAAAGGCGCCGGCGGTGGTCCGCGCCGGGCTGGCGCGCTCTCCGGCGCAACAGAGGCGCGCTGGCCGGCGCCGTGATCCTCGCCGCCTGGGCCCTGGCCGCCGCCCTCGCGCCCCACATTGCTCCATACGATCCGATTGCATTGGTCGGCGCAAGCCGGCAGCCGCCCTCGGCGGTTCATCTGATGGGGACGGATCTGCTGGGCCGCGACATCTTGAGCCGGCTGATTTTCGGCGCCCGGCTGTCCCTCGCGATCGGCCTAATCAGCGTCGCGATCGGCCTGATTGCCGGCTCGTTCACGGGCTTGGTCGCCGGGTACTATGGAGGTCGGGCAGACGGGGTGTTGATGCGGCTCGTCGACGCGATGCTGGCGTTCCCCGGATTATTGCTCGCGCTCGTCGTGATCGCGGCCCTCGGACCCGGTCTGCTCAACGTCATGCTGGCCGTCGGGGTCTCCTCCGTCCCGCTGTACGCACGGTTGGTGCGCGGGTCGTGCCTGACGATTCGTGAGGTGGAGTACGTGCAGGCGGCCCGTGCGCTCGGCGGATCCGACCGCCGCGTGATCCTTCGCCACATCGTGCCTAACGTGCTCGGTCCTCTCATCGTCCTGTCGACGCTGCAGGTCGGCAATGCGATCCTGGTCGGATCCGCCTTGAGCTACCTTGGCATGGGGGCCCAGCCGCCGACCCCCGAGTGGGGCCTGATGACGGCGGATGGTCAAGCATATCTCGCGGGAGCGTGGTGGATGTCGACATTCCCTGGGTTCGCCATTTTCTCAGCCGCTATGGCGGTAAATCTCCTCGGCGACGGCCTCCGCGCGGCGCTTGACCCGCGCTCGATCTCCCGATGAACCGGCCGGCGCCGTCCCGTCCGATCGACGTGCCGAGGGTGCGGATCGGCATTGTCGGTGCGGGCATTGCCGGCGAGCGGCACGCCGAGGCGTTTGCTGCGCGTGCGGACGCCACGATCACGGCTGTCTCCGAACTGGACCCGGAGCGCGGACAGGCCTTGGCCCGCCGGTTCGGAGCCGTACACTATGTCGACTACCGCGACATGCTAGCCGAGCCGATCGATGCCGTGGTGGTTGCGGTCCCGCACGCGCTGCACCGCGCCTGCGTCCTCGAGGCTGCGGCCGCAGGGGTGCACGTGCTGCTTGAAAAGCCGCTGGCCACCACGCTCGATGACGCGCATGCGATTCTCGGGGCCGTCGAGCAGGCGGGTGTGCGGCTCATGATGGGATACGTGCATCGGTTCCGGCCCGAGACCGAGGCCGCGCGCTCTCTCATCGCTCGAGGATGCCTCGGCCGGCCGGCGACTGCGCTCGACCGTTTCATGAGCGGCGGCATGGCCGAGACGCCGGGGTGGGTGTGGAACCGGGTTGACGCTGGGGGCGGCGTGATCATGTACGGAGGGGTCCATGCGATCGACCGGCTGCGCTGGCTGCTCGATGACGAGGTGGCCGAAGTCTACGCACGGCTTGCCACATACTCGAATCCGGCGGACGTGGAAGACGGGGTAAGTGCGGTTCTGACGTTCGCGGGCGGAGCGGTGGCCGTTTTGTTTGAGAATGCCCCGGGGTACGGCCGTTTGGGCGGCTGGGTGACCGAGATCTTCGGCAGCGAGGGCGCGCTGACGTTGACGACCGGAGCCAGCCTCGAGTATCGCGGCCGCGACAGCACGCAGCGCTGGACGTACGGCCCGGACCACCGCTTCGAACGGCAGGCGGCGGAGTTCATAGCGGCGCTGAAAGAGGGCCGTCCCCCCGCGGTCACCGGCGAAGACGGGCTGCGGGGGCTGGAGGTCGCGTTGGCACTGTACCGCTCGGCCGCTGCTGGGCGGCCCGAGCGGGTAGACAATGGCTCAGCGGGATTGCCCGAGGGCGGCCGGCAATGATGCGGCCTCCGCGGCCGGCAGGCGGTTCGCAACGATCCGGCCGCCCTTGATCACGACCGGTACCCGCTCCAGATCCTGCAAGAGCTCGATCCTTTCGAGCGGATCTCCCTCAACCAGGATCAAGTCGGCCAGCTTCCCGGGTTCGACCGTGCCTATCTCGCTTTCCATGCCCAAACAGCGCGCTGCCGCGCTGGTGGCGGCAACCACCGCCTCCATCGGAGAGAGCCCCGCGGCCACGAGCTGAGCCATTTCGTACGCGCCGCCCTCGCCGTGGCGAACGCCCGGCATCGCGGCGTCGCTGCCGTTGACGATCGTCACGCCGGCACGGCGCGCCCTCCTGACCGTCTCGTACATGGCGTCCCTCGCACGCTCCTGCCAGCGCGCGAGGTGAGGATCGGGGGGCACGAGACCGAGATCGCGCGCTTTGGCCTCGGGGCTCAACGTGGGGCAGAGGAACACTCCCCTGGCCGCCATCGTATCCAGTTGCTCGTCCGTCAAGAACCGCCCGTGTTCGAGCACGTCAACGCCGGCCTCCAGGGCCCACGTGACGCCCACGCCGCCGTGGCAGTGGGCGGCGACCTTCCGGCCGTGGGCGTGCGCCGTCTCGCAGATCGCCGTCATCGTCTCGCGCGTCATTTCCGGGGAACACAATCCGCCCAGCGGCCGGACGAGCTCACTCAGTGTCGCGTTGATCTTGATGAAATCCACGCCGTATCTCAGATTGGCACGCACGGCGCGCCGCCCCTCATCCGGACCGTCGACGATCGCGCTGGGTCCCGGCACAACGACGCCGGGTGCGAACCCCTTGGCCCGGTCCATGTGCCCTGCCGTGCTCGTCAGGCCGATGCCGCACACCTTCATCCGCGGCCCCTCCAGGCGGCCCGCTTCGATGGCGTTTCGCAGCGCAACGTCGGCATAGTGGCAACACGCAAGATCTCTGATCGTGGTGAAGCCGTACGCCAAATTCCGCTGCGCGTTGATCAGGCAATTGAAGGCGACGGTCGGGACGAGCTCCGTCACCTCGCGCACGAACCAGTTGGGCTCGCGGGGATCTCCGCTGCCGAAGACGTGGACGTGAGCGTCGATCAGTCCCGGCAGCGCCGTGTAGCGCGACAAATTCCAGACGTGGCCCGGGCCGCCAGGCTCCGCCGGCGACGGACGAACGCCCTCGATCCGATCACCGGCCAGCACGATGGTCACGCCGTGAGGCGGTGCGGCACCGGTGCCATCGATGAGGCATCCAACACGGAGCGCGAGCGTGCGAGCGGTATGCACGCCGCCGTCATTCCACGTATACGTCGTTGGCGAAGAACCACGCGCCGGTCGCTCCCAGCTGAAACCCTTTCACGGTCGCCGGCATGGCGAAGAACTGCGGATCGTCAAGCGTCGGCAGGTAGACCGCGAACTGCGTCAAGAGACGCTGTGCCTCCGCAAAATACTTGGCGCGCACCTGAGGGTCCGCGGTTTGTTGCGTTCGGAGGAGCGCGTCGTCCAGTTGCGCGTCGTGGAATCCCGACCAGGCCCAGCCGCCCGGTTTCCCGGCGTTTTTGGAATAGAACTCACTGTACAGGATATCCGGTTCGAGGGTACGCAGCCGTTCATAGATGAGATCGAAGTCCCCGCTCTGCGCCCGTTGCAGCTGCACGGGTCCGGGGACCACGACGGGCCGAAGATCCACGCCGACCGCCTTGAACTGCGCCGCGAGGTACTCGCCGATCTCGCGGTGGTGCAGCATCACCATCGTCAAGGTCAACGGTTTCCCGTCGCGCTCGCGGATGCCCGAGCCCGCCGGCTTCCAGCCGGCTGCGTCCAACAGCGCGCGCGCCTTGGCTTGATCGTAACGGTACGCCGTTTCCGCGCCTTTCCAATAGTACAGTGTGTATCTGGTGAGCGGGCCGTAGACGTCGACGTAGGTCCCCGCATACAAGGTTTGGTTCATGCGCTGCTGATCGTACGCATAGCGCAGCGCCTGCCTCACCCGGATGTCGTTGAGCGGCGCCCGGCTGGTGTTCATCGTAAACATCAAGCCATTGCCCGGTTGATACCCGGTGACGATCTGATACTTGGGATTGTGCGCATAGTCCGCCAGCGCCTGCGAGGGGAGTCCCATCACCAAGTTCGCCTCGCCGGTCTTGAGAATCTCGCCGAGCACGCCGGCACTGCCGACGAACTTCACGGTGATGCTGTCAAGGTATGCCGGTCCCGGATGGTGCTGCAGCGTCGTCCTGCCAAGGTACGCGGGATTGCGCGCGAAGCTGATATGGTCGCCCCGGACCCACGAGGTCATCCGGAACGCCCCTTCACCGACCAGATGCTGCTGAAACGAGGTCCCGTACTGCTTCACTGCGGCGGGGGACCAGATCGGGAAAATGCTCATGCCGCTCAGCAACTCTGGGAAAGGCTCCCGGTAGAGCAACCGTACCTGATTCGTCCCGGCTACCTCGGCCCGAAGAAACGCCGGCTGGCCGAGGTCGGTCGCCATCAGCGCTGAGTGCGTGTCAGGGCTCATCACCCGTTCGATGTTGTATCGCACCGCATCCGCGTCGCATGGTGTGCCGTCTTGGAACGTGAGTCCATCTTTGATCGTGAAGGTCCAGATTCGGCCTTCTGCGGCTGCCGTCCAGCTCGACGCGACGCCCGGTACGAACTTTCGGTCGGCCGTGAGCACCACCAGCGGGTCGCTGACGAACGAATCGAACAGAAATGTGGAAGTATACGGATCGACCTGGCCGTCGAGGGATGCCGGTTCGCTGTCCGCGGGTGTTGCGATGACGAGATTGCCGCCTCGCGCGGCCGCGCGCGTTGCGACCGGGAATGCGCCGGCACCCAGCGTGGCGAGTCCTCCGGCGGCTCCGTACAGGAGCTGCCGGCGCGTCAGCTTCACGCTCGACCTCATACCCACACCTCCCACGTGTGGCTCAACCATCATGCGTCTACGGCCGCTCCGGATCCGGCTACCCGGCCGCGAGGCACTTCGCGCGCCGCCGCGGCCGGGTCGTGTGCCTGCTCGTCCGTCTGACCTTCCACACGCTGCCCATCCCCTCGCCCGGGCCGGCTGCGCTGGACCAATCGGGCTCGCAGACCGGTCCACCGCCGTAATACCGGCCCACGTGCAGGAAATCCTGCAGGCTACACTAAGTATTGAAGAAAGTATTGCCACGATTCCCGGTCCGATCTCCGCCCGGGAGCCGCGATCGACGGGAGGCTGCCGACCGATGCCGGAGGCTGCACGCGGGACACTGATCGAACGGGTGATGTCTCGGCGCGCTCGCGAGCTCGGACAGGGGTTTCCACGGCAGACGTCGGTGCCGACATCGGGATTCATTACGCTGTCGAGCGGTACGCCCGATTTCCCGGTTCCACCGCACATTCTCGACGGCGCAAAGCGGGCGCTCGACCGTGGTGAAACCGCGTATACGCCGTGGACGGGGATCCCGGAGCTGCGTCGCGCCATCGCCGACAAGCTGGCACAGGACAATGGGATCACTGTGGATCCCGACTCGGACGTGCTCGTGACCACGGGAACGCAGGAGGCGCTGCAGGTGGTGTGCCAGGCGTTCCTTGACCCGGGCGACGAGATCCTTGTTTCCGCCCCGTACTACGACGAGTATCGCCGTGACGCCCTCATGGCCGGCGCGACGCTTGTGTCCGTTCCGAGCCGGCAAGCCGATCACTTCGCGATCGATGTGGACGCGCTCGCGGCGCGCATCACCGGGCGCACGAAAGCCGTGATCGTGATCTCGCCGAGCAATCCCACGGGCGCCGTGCAGTCGCGCGCCGTGCTCGAGCGTGTCGCCGCGCTGGCGGCCGAACGCAATCTTGTGGTGATTGCGGACGAGCTGTACGAGAAGTACGTGTACGAGCAGCACCGTCACCACAGTATCGCGGCGATGCCGGGGATGTTTGAACGGACGGTCACGATCAACGGATTTTCGAAGGCCTTCGCGATGACCGGCTTTCGCATCGGCTACATTGCGGCTCCCGCCGAGTTCGTGCGCGCGATGCTGCCGATCAAGCACGGCATGACGATCTGCGCGCCGTCGATCTCCCAGTGGGCGGCCGTCGCGGCGCTCACCGGGCCGCAGCAGTGGTTCTGCGGCGTGCTCGCGGAATATGACCGCCGCCGGCACCTGTGGATGGAGGCGCTCGACGATATGGGTCTTTCGTACGGTCGACCTCAGGGCGCGTATTACATCTACATCGACGTCGGGACGACCGGCCTCACGGCCGCGGAATTCAGCCGGCGCGTGCGCGACGAATACGGCCTCGTGATCGGGTCCGGCGGCAGCATCGGACCGGAGTGGGACTCGTACGTGCGGGGCTCGCTCGCCGTACCGACCGAGATGCTCCCCCAGGGACTTGCGCGACTCGCCGAGGCGGTGCACCGGTATCGTGGCGCGCGTGCGTAGCCGCGCCGCGCATCGCGGCGGAGCGGTGCGGCTGGCCGAGGACCGCGGCGACCATCTGGAAGTGTTCCAGCGTATCCGCTCGCAATATCGGACGTTGAGTCCCAGCTTCCAAAAACTCGCGGACTATCTGTTGGAGCGGCATCGCGATGCCGCGTTTCTGCCGGCCGCTAGGGTCGCGGCCAACGTTGGTGTCAGCGAGTCCGTGGTGATCCGATTTGCCGGCGCCCTTGGGTACAGCGGCTACCCGGAGCTGCTCCGCGCCATCCAAAAGATCGTGAAGAACGAACTCGCGCCATTCCGGCGGCTTGAAGGCGATCAGGCCGTCCGCGGCACGGCCGGGCGCAGTGACGATGTGTTGCGGCAAACGATCACCTCGGATATCGAAAACCTCCAGGTCACCGCGAGCGACCCCGTGACGGTCGCGTCCTTTCCCCGCGCGGTCGATCTCCTTGCGCGGGCGGAGGACGTCTACGCCCTCGGCCTGCGCGGCCTGGGGAGCCTGGCCGTTCTGCTCGGCTTTCTCCTCACGACGTCCGGCACGCGAAGCCACGTCCTCACGCATGGCGATGCTGCGCTGTTCGAGCAGCTCCGGTACATCGGGCGCCGGGACGTGCTCGTGGCGTTTTCCTTTGAGCGCTATACAAAACGCACGGTGGACGCGATGGAACTGGCCCGTCGCCGAGGAGCGCGCACGCTGGTCATCGCCGATTCCCTGGCCTCGCCGGCCGCTCAGGTGGCTACCGTTTCGCTGGTCTGCGGGGTGCGGGCCGCGTCGTTTTTCAACTCGTACACTGCGGCTGTGGCGATCATCAATGCGCTCATGACGGCAGCGGTGAACCGCCGCCTCAAAGAAAGCCGCCGGGCGCTCGAGACGCTCGACGGTCTGTTGCCGGACGAAGAATTCTTCGGGCGTAGCAACGGTCAATAGCGTCTCCCGGCCGGCGCCGCTCCAACGCCTGCGCAGCCGGCGTTCGCCCGGCCCGACGATCCGGGCTCGGCATACGGTCCGATGGAACGCCCGCTCGTTGGCTCCCGCGAGCGCAGGTCGCTCGTGTACGAGTGTGTCCACGTTGCGCTGGCGCACCGGCTCACCAGGGGGCTCGTGTAAGGGTTTTTTTATATGAAGGAAGGTCGCCTGCGCAAGCGAAGTGTCTCGCATTGTTGAAAACTGTTAACCGTTAACGGAAAACACTTGGGGTCGGAGCGATGTTATCGTGGTGAAGCAGCACAGCATCCAGGTCCCGCCGGCGAGTCGCACGCTCCTCGTTGACCAAGTCACCGTTGCTATTCGCAACGCCGTCGTCGATGGGACGATCGCTCCAGGCACGCGCCTCGTGGAAGGCGACCTCGCTGAGTCGCTGCGGGTTAGCCGCGGTCCGGTGCGAGAGGCGTTGCGGCGTCTTGAGCAGGAAGGGTTGGTCCGGATCGTCCCGGCCGGCGGGACGTTTGTCGCCACACTCACGGAGCAAGATATTCGCGAAATCTATGGAGTCCGTGCGGCGCTCGAAGGTTATGCCGCTCGTCAGACTGACCGGACCATCGCGACGCTTCAGTCGGTGCTCGGCGAGATGGACGAAGCGTTTCGGTCCAATGACATGTCGGGACTGATCGAAGCCGATGTGAGGTTCCACCGGGTCCTCGTCGGCCGCCCGGGGAACACACGGCTGCTCAGCGCTTGGTGCGCGCTGGAGGCGCAAGTGCGGCTCGTGTTGTCGCTGACGCGCGACCGAGTCTATCGCGATCCCGAGCGCCTCGCCGAGCAGCATCGGGGACTCGTGGATGCCATCTCCTCCGGCGACGCGGATCGGGCGGAGCAGCGGGTGCGTGAACATATCGAGGGACGAATCGATGAACGGCTGGCGTACTGGCGGGAGGTCATGAACCGCCGGAGCGTGGGCGGCGTGACGGGCGGCTCCAGGGTACAGGAATAGGGACGGGGGTGGGCGGATGACGAGCGACGGGCGTGCGAGATGGTCGCGGCGTGGATTCATCAAGGGGACCGCGGCGGCGGCGTTGGCGGCCGGGCCGCTGGCCGGGATGCTGGCCTCGGCCGTAGCGCAAACGTCTCGGACAGACGCGACGCTGACGTGGGGCGAGGATCAAGATTATGCCACGCTCGATCCTCGCGTTACCCAGTCGCGCCACGAGGCGCAGGCGATAATGCAGATGTTCGAAAGCCTGCTCTTCCTCGATACCGACGGGCGATTTTACCCCTGGCTGGCGCAGCGATGGGACTACTCAAAGGACGGGAAAAGCATCACGTTTGCGCTGCGCCGGGATGTAAAGTTCCATGACGGCACGCCGTTTACCGCGGAGGCCGTCAAGTTTACGTTCGACACCATCATCGATCCCAAACTGGGGTCGCAGGGCGCGATCGACTTTCTCGGACCGTACAAGTCCACCGACGTGATCGATCCGTATACCGTCCGGGTGAATTGGACGGAGCCGTTCGCGGCCGCCCTCACAAATCTCAGCAACCCATGGTTGCTGAGCATCGTCTCGCCGGCGGCGGTCCGGAAACTGGGAAACAACGGGTTCGCTCGCAACCCCGTCGGCACGGGGCCGTTCAAGTTCGTGGAATGGGTGCCGCGCGTCCACGTCGTGATGGAGCGGAACGACGCCTATCATTGGGCGCCGAGTCCGTTCAAGCGCCAGGGACCGAGTGCGCTCAAGCGCGTCGTCATCCGGATCATCCCCGACGATTCCACGCGCGTCGCCGCTCTCGACAGGGGCGAGATCGATATCTGCGATCAGGTGCCGCCGATCGAAGTGAAGCGGATTCGGGGCAGCCAGGGCTTCGACATGATGATCGGCGACGTCTCCGGGATCCCGCTGGCGCATCTCATCAACACGCAGCTCGAGCCGACGGATGATCTCCGCGTCCGGCAGGCCTACATGTACGCGATCAACCGGCCGCAGGTCGTGCAGCAGGTCTTCTTCGGCGTCGCGAAGCCGGCGTACGGGCCGATCACGCCCACCACCCCCGGCTACTGGGCGGGGGTCGAGAAGCTCTTTACGTACGATCCGGCGAAGGCGCGGCAACTGCTCGACGACGCCGGCTGGAAGGTTGGCCCCGGCGGGACCCGGACGAAGAACGGGCGGCCGCTCGAGATCCACTTCATCACGCTGCTCGAGCCTGACCTGGAAGTAGCGGTGCAGGCGGCCGTCAAAGACGTCGGCATCAAGCTCAACGTGGAGCGTGTAACCAAAGCACGCCAGGACGAGATGGTGATGCACGGGCAGTACAATATCGGCGAGATCCGATGGGTGGCCGTCGACCCCAGCGTCCTCGACATTCCGTTCTTCTCGCACAACGTCCCGGCGCCCGGCAAGTTCAAGTTCAATTGGTCGCGCTTCGGTTCGCCGGAGTTGGACCGGATGTTGAGGCTCGCCGACGGGCAAGTCGACGTTAAGCAGCGGGACAAGACGCTGGCCGACATCCAGCAGTTCGTGCTGCAGCGAGGGTTGATGTTCCCGGTTCACGTCAGCCCGCAGCCGATAGGCTTTCGGCGGGCCGTCCGCAACTTGAAGTTTGCCCAAGGCTACTGGCAGGTGCTCTTCTACGGCGCGTCGGTGGACTGAAACAGAGCCCCGCGCGCTCGATCGTGCGTGCGCGGCGGCGGCACCGACTCGCGTGAGCGTTACGAGGTCGTATGTCGCGGTACGTACTGCGCAAACTGATGTGGACGGTCCCGGTGCTGGTTGTCGCGACGACCTGCGCGTTCCTGGTCTTGCGTCTCATTCCTGGCGATCCGGTCAACCTGATGCTGTCGGGACGGCCCGCCTCCGAACGAGTGCGGGAGAACCTGAGAGCCAAGCTCGGCCTTAACCGGCCGCTCCCAGCGCAGTATGCCTATTTCGTGCTGCATGCGCTTCGCGGCGACTTCGGGGAGTCGTTCGCCACCGGCCAGCCCGTCTCGCAGGTCATCGCTCAGCAACTGCCGGCCAGCCTCCAGCTCGCCGGCGCGGGATTCATCGTCGGCGTCGGCGGCGGCCTGGCGCTGGGCATCGCGGCCGGTCTGTATCCGAATACGGCGATCGACGGTGCCGCGATGTTCCTGGCGCTGGTGGGCATTTCGATGCCCGGGTACTGGATCGCAATGCTGCTCATCTACTTCTTCGGCCTCCGACTCGGGTGGGTGCCGATCGTCGGCGGCGGTCTGCCGGCGCTCATCCTGCCCGCCGTCGTCTTCGGCTCGTATGCCATCGGCAACCTCGCCCGGCTCGTCCGATCGAGCATCCTCGATGTGCGCGGCGAGGATTACATCCGCACCGCCAGAGCCAAAGGACTGATGGAGCGGGTCGTCGTGCTTCGGCACGCCCTTCGGAATGCGTTGTTCCCCGTCGTGACGATGACCGGGCTGCTGCTGGGGCTCTTTATCGGCGGGGGCGTCATTACCGAGACGGTGTTCGCGCGTCAGGGTCTCGGCGCGCTGCTGGTCACGTCGATCCTCACGAAAGACTACCCCGTCGTGCAGGCCCTGCTGCTTCTCACGACGGCCGCCTATGTCTTTGCCAATGTGCTGGTGGACGTGGTCTACGGCGTGATCGACCCCCGCATCCGGTATCAATGATGCACGTCAAGCCGCTCGCGATCGCGGAGCGGACCGGCGGCCCGCGGGGCGCTGCCGCGGGCCGCCGGCGCCGTCTGACGCATGTGCACCGGTACCCTCTCGCCATGTTCGCGACGGCCGTGCTCGGGATGGTGGTGGTCGCCGCGATGCTGGCCCCGGTGCTGAGCCCGTACGATCCGTCCGCCATGGCGACGGGTCCCGCGCTGTCGCCGCCGGGCCCGGCTCATTGGTTCGGCACGGATCGATACGGCCGGGACCTGTTCAGCCGCTTGCTGTTCGGAGCCCGCATCTCCCTCCCGATCGGGGTCATGGCCGTCTCGGTCTCCGTCGTGCTCGGATCGTTCCTCGGCCTGGCGGCGGGGTTCCTCGGCGGACGGGTCGATACCGTCGGATCGGGCGTGATCGATATCATGCTCGGCTTTCCGCCCATCATGCTTGCGCTGTTGATCATCGCCGTCCTGGGTGTCGGCATCCAAAACGTCGTCATCGCGATCGGCGTGGCGGGGATCCCGCGGTTCGCCCGCATCGTACGCGGCACGGCGCTTGCGATTCGCGAGCATACCTACATCGAGGCCGGCCGCGCGATCGGCGCAAGCGCGGCGCGCCTCATCCGGCGGCACGTGTTGCCGAACGCGCTCCCGCCAATCATCGTGCTCGCCACACTGTATGTCGGTTCGGCCATCCTTGACACCTCATCCCTCGGATTCCTGGGGCTTGGCGTTCAGCCGCCCACGCCCGAGTGGGGTACGATGTTGAGCGAAGGGCGCGAATTCATGCGGTACGCGCCCTGGCTCATGCTTTTCCCCGGCCTGCTGGTGTTCGTCACCGTGGTGGCGATCAATCTGGTGGGCGACTATCTCCGCGCGGTGCTCGACCCGCGCCTGAAAGGACGGTAATCGCAGCGGTGCGGCGCTTTGCGATCGAGGCCCTCCGGACGTTTGGCCTCAGCTTGCTGGCCGCCGCGGGGGCGGGTCGCGATGAGGCGCGGATTCTCACCGACTGTTTGATCGACGCGCAGCTTCGGACGGCACCGTTCCAGAACCAGGGTGTCGTCCGGTTTGCCGTGTACGCGCGTCGGGTCCGCGAAGGCGGCATCACGCCATGCGCGGCGATTCGCGTGCTGCTCGATCGCCCGGCCGCCGCGTTGCTGGACGGCGGCAACGGCTTCGGCCAGGTCGTCGCGTACCGCGCGATGGCGCTGGCCATGGCCAAAGCTCGAGGCGGTGGAGTCGGCGCGGTCGCCGCGCGCAACAGCAACCACTTCGGCACGGCGTCGTATTTTACTCTGATGGCGGCGCGCGCGGGACTCGTCGGCCTCGCGTTTACCAACGCCAGCCCCGAAATGCCCGCGTGGGGCGCATCCGTCGCGCTCGTAGGCACGAACCCGTGGAGCATCGCGGTTCCCGGTCCGAGCGACCGCCCCGTCGTGCTGGATCTCTCGAACGCGTCATCGGGCAAGGGCGTCATCCGGCAGCATGCGGCCGCAGGCCGCAGCATCCCGGCAGGTTGGGCCGTAGATGCGAGCGGTCGGCCGGTGACCGACGCGCGCGCCGCGGTCGATGCCTTGCTCGCGCCGATGGGCGGCTACAAGGGTTACGCGATCGCGGTCATGGTGGATCTGCTCACCGGCGGGCTCGCAGGCGGTCTCGTCGGGTCCGCGGTCGGGTCGCCATACGAGGTCGCCCGGCCGCAGGGGGTGAGTCATTTGCTCCTCGCGCTCGACCCCGACGCGTTTGGCGGGGCGGCGGCGCTGCGCGCCGGGGTCGCGGCGGTGTCGAGCGAAGTGCACGGCGCCCCGAGGTGGCCCGGCATCGATGCCGTCCGACTGCCGGGGGACCCCGAGTGGGAACGCCGGGACGACGGCATCGCGCGTGGCGCCGAACTCCCGGACGATACGGTCGAGCGGCTGCGCGAGATCGGCGGCGAATTTGCGGTGCCGTTTCCGGAGCCGCTGCCATGACGACGACGGTCCTCGTGACCGGCGCGACCGGGTTCATCGGCCTGCATTTGGTCAAGGAGTTCGCGGAGGCGGGCCGGCGCGTGGTTGCGGTGGATGTCGATCCGCCGGACGGGCGCGCGAGGTGTTTTCTCGGAGCGACCGCCCGAAGCGTTCGCTTCATTCGACTGGACCTCGCCGCGCCGGACCAGCTCGAGGCGGCGACGGGCGAAACCCCGGACGCGATCGTCCACGCTGCGGCCGTCACATCCACACGTGACGTCGAGGACCGCGAGCCCGAGCGGGTGATTGCGGTCAACCTCCTTGGCACGGCGCACATGCTGAACTGGGCCGCGCGGACGCGGACACGCCGTTTCGTCTACATTAGCTCGTCCGGCGTGTACGGCGAGACCGATCCCGCCGCCGGCTTATCCGAGGCGGCGCCGGTGCGGCTTGGCAGCTTGTACACGATGACGAAGTACGCCAGCGAGCAGCTCGTGGCGGCGGCGAACAGCGCCAGCCTCGGCGCCGCCACGCTCCGTATTGGGGCTCCATACGGCCCAACGGAGCGCCCAACCGGTGCGCGCACGGTGATGTCGGTGATCTACGCGCTGGTCAACGCGGCGGCGGCCGGCCGGGTGGTTCGGCTGCGCGGCGCCGACCGCACGCGCGACTGGACGTACGCCGGCGACATCGCGCGCGCCGCGAGGCTGTTGATCGACGCGCCCCAACTGGCGCACCGCTGCTACAATGTGTCCTCGGGCGCCCCGGCGCCGTTGTCCGCGGTCGCGGATACGCTCGGGCGCATCGCGCCCGGGTTTTCCTGGCGTCCGGCCGACCCTGGCGCGACCCCCGTGGGGGTCGTGGACGGGATGGTGGACGTGGATGGGAACGCGGTGCAACGCCGTGGGCCGCTGGACATCACCAGGATCCGGGCGCTCGGTTTCGTCCCGCGGTACGCGTTGGACGACGGCTTGCGAGAGACCGTCATGTGGGTGCGGCGATTCCGCGGATTGGGCGGTACCCCATCCGGTTCTGACGGCGAGTAGGCGCATGGGAGGTCGGAGAATGAAGAACGAGTGTGTGATCGGCACCGCGCGCGCGAACGCGGGCGAGCGGGCGACGGGCGTCATCCCGGTAGGTCGCCGGTCCGGCGGCGGGGCGATTGAGATCCCGCTCATCGTCGTGAACGGTGTGGAAGAAGGGCCCCTGCTGTGGTTGGACGGCGCGGTGCACGGCGACGAGCCGGAAGGGCCGCTCGCGGTCCTGCGCCTCGTGGAGCGACTGGATCCTGCCCGGCTGCGTGGCACCGTGGTCGGCGTCCCGGTGGTCAACGTCGGCGCGTTCGAATTCAGCTCGCGAGGCAACCCGGCGGATCTGTTCACCTACGATCTGAACCGCATCTATCCGGGGCGGCCGGACGGTCACCTCACGGAACGGATCGCGTACGCCCACTACACGACGATGGTGGAGCACGCCGACCTGGAGGTTGCCGTCCACTCCGGAGGCGCGCACTCGTACCTCGCCTACGCGATGTTCTACACGGCGACGCCCTCCGGGATCGAACTCGCAAAGGCGATGGGGCCGCGGTGGGACCTGCTGCTGAGGCAGACGAGCGAGCGCGGCAGTCCCCAGGCCGCGATGCGACAGCACGGGAAGCCGGCGATCACGGTGGAACTTGGCGGCTTGTGCGATACGTTTCCCGGCCGGTTTCAAGGCAACGCCGATGCGCTCGCCGAGGGCTTTGTGAACATCCTCCGCCACTACAAGATGATCGACGGCGCGGCGCAGTACGCGGAACGGTGGATGCTCGGCTATCAGAAGACGGTGGTGCTGGCCCCGGCGTCGGGGCTCTGGGTGTCGGAGCCGTCGGTGCTGCGCCGGCGTGTGCGGCAAGGCGAGCGGCTCGCGACCATCTACAGCCTGTCCGGCGACGTGGTCGCGGACGTGCAGGCGCCATTCGACGGCATTCCATTCGGGATGCGGACCAATCCCTCCGTGCAACTCGGCGATTGGTGCGTTTTCTACGGCGTGGTCGAAGAGGAGATCACGGGGTGATCGCCGACCTGGTCATCCGCGGCGGGACGCTCGTCACGAGCGAGGGGGCCCGC
Organism: Bacillota bacterium; assembly: GCA_021324255.1. Lineage (GTDB taxonomy): Bacteria > Sysuimicrobiota > Sysuimicrobiia > Sysuimicrobiales > Segetimicrobiaceae > JAJPIA01. The sequence goes on along the minus strand of JAJPJL010000025.1, from coordinate 13,727 downwards.
CGGGGAGGAGTGGCTATCGCGGACGGCAAGATCACCGCGGTGGATCGGGACGGTCTGCTGCCTGCGGCGCGCGAAACCATCGATGCGACGGCCTGGTATGTCTTGCCCGGCGTCATCGACACGCACGTGCACCTGCGCGAGCCGGGCCGACTGGAGCGCGAAGACTGGATCACCGGCACGCGCGCGGCCGCCGCCGGCGGCATCACGACGATCCTCGAGATGCCGATCGCGATTCCGCCGGTGCATACGGCCGCGATTCTGCGCGACCGCGCGGCGATCGTCGGCCCTCGTTCGATCGTCAACTTCGGCCTCTATGCCGGCGCGAACCCGGACAATTTGGACGAGATCGAAGCGCTGGCCGCGGCGGGCGCGATTGCCTTCAAGACCTTCCGGACGGATCCCGTGCCCGGCCGTGAGACCGAGTTCATCGGTATCTGCTGTCCGGACGCGGGCGACATGCTGCGGGTCATGGAGCGCACGTCCCGTACGGGCCTGCTCCATGTCGTCCACTGCGAAGAGCAGCAGATCATCGACCGGACGACCGCTGCGGTTCGGGCCGGGGGGCGCCGTGACGGCAGAGCCCACGCGGCCGCCCGGCCGCCCGTAGCGGAAACGGCCTCGGTGGCGCAGAGCATCGCACTCGCATCCGCCACGGGCGCACGCCTCCAGATCGCACATGTGAGCGCCGCGGATGCCGTCGACATGGTCGCGGCAGCCAAGGATCGTGGCCTCCGGGTGACCGCCGAGACGTGTCCGCACTACCTCATGCTCACGGACGGGGCGCTCGACGCCTGGGGCCCGTACGCCAAGTGTAATCCTCCGCTGCGCGACGGGGCCGCCGTGGACCGGCTCTGGAACGCGTTCCGCGGGGGGCGGATCGACGTGATCGGTACCGACCATTCGCCGTTCCTCCCCGAGGAGAAAGGCGCTCCTGACGGCGACATCTGGGCCGCGCCGCCCGGGCTCCCGGGCCTCGAGGAGTTCCTGCCGCTCATGCTCACCGCGGTGCACGAAGAGCGGCTGACGCTGCCGCAGCTCGTGCGCGCCGTGAGCGAGACCCCCGCGCGTCTGTTCGGACTGTGGCCGCGCAAGGGGGCGCTCGTCGCCGGGGCGGACGCCGACATCACGATCGTGGATGCAACGGCCGAGTGGGTCCACGACCATACCAGGCTCTACACGAAAGCGCGCGACGCCGCACTCGTGTACGACGGCATGCGATTTCGCGGTGTCGCGGTCATGACCATCGTCCGGGGTCGCGTCGTCATGCGTGGCGGCCGCGTCACGGGCGAGCCGGGCTGGGGCGAGTGGGTACGGCCCGCTTGAAGGGGAAGGGGGGCAGCGATGATTACCGGGATTAAACACATAGCCATCGCCGTACGTGACGTCAACGCGGCGCTCAAGAAGTACGAGGGTCTGCTCGGCGTGAAGGGCGTCACGCGTCATGAATTCGAGAAGGCCCGGTCGAGCGAGGCGCATTTCATGCTGGGCGGCATTCAGATTCAATTGTGTCGATCGTGGGACGCTGCCGGCCGGTTCGCGCGTTACATCGAGGAACACCGCGACGAAGGCGTGCACCACATCTGTTACACGACCGACGACATCGAGAGCGAGCTCGCCGCCGCGGTCTCGAACGGTGCGGTCCTCAAGCCCTGCGCCGCCTGTCGGGTGACCGGCGCGCACAAACACTCCGAAGGCTGGGTGGCATTTTTACAGGACCGGCTCTCCGGACTCGAGACCGAGTTCATGCAGGTGTACAAGCCGGGCGAGGGACCCGACGCAGGTCCCCGGACCGCCTAGGATGCGGATCGGCATCCTGGGGATGGGGAGTGCCGGCAGCAGGCATCTCCGCGCGTTTCGCCGGCTCTCGGGCGTTGATCTGATCGCGGCCGATGTCGATGCCGAGCGCCGGCGGCACGCCGAGGCGGACGGCGTGTCCGTGGTCCCGAGCCTCAACGACCTGCTTGCCGCACGCCCGGACGCCATGGTCATCGCCGTGCCCCATGTCTACCTGGCGGAGGCCGGGATGCGCGCGATCGACGCCGGCTGTCACGTCCTCATGGAAAAGCCGATGGCGACCGGCCGCGACGACGCCGCGGCACTCCTCGAGCGCGCCCGGCGCGCCGGGCGGTTCGTGATGGTGTCCTTCGTACACCGGTTCCGTCCCGAGGTGGCCGAGGCTCGCCGGGTCATCGCGCGCGGCCATATCGGTCAACCGAGGCTCATCGTCGACATCATGGCGAGCGGCGCGAGCGATATGCCGTCGTGGGTCTGGAGCCGCCGCCACGCCGGCGGCGGCATGATGTTCTACAACGGCATCCACCAGATCGACCGCGCGCGCTTTCTGCTGGGCGACGACATCGCGACCGTCCGGGCCGAGGTCCGCACGCTCGGGTACCGGTCGGAGGTCGAAGATACCGTCACCGCGCTGCTCGGCTTCCGGTCGGGCGCCGTCGGCACGGTCGTGCAGCACAAGGCGCCCGCCGCCGCGCTCGGCAGCTGGGACACGCAGGTTTTTGGTTCGATAGGCTCGCTTCACATCACAACCGGCCGCGAGATGCGTTGGACGGCCGGCGGCGACGTCGTCAAGGTGGCGGGGATGCCGGAAGACCGGTTCCTCGGTGCAGCCACGGAATTCGTCGCCGCCCTCCGTGAGGGCCGGCCGCCCGAGCCGAACGGCGAGGATGGCCTCGCTGCGCTGGAGGCGGTGCTCCGGATGTACGCGGACGGCCCGTCACCGACTGTTTCCTCGCCGATGGGGAAGGACACACCGCCGGTAGAGGAACCGCTGTTGGATGCGTCATCTCACCCGCGCCGGTGAGGCCGCTGTTCCGGGAGGCTCCTCGTCCTTCAGGCCGGAACGAGAGCGAGAACCCGGACCGGGCTCCCGCTGCCGCCGACGATCTTCAGCGGGGCCGCGATGACTACCGCGCCGGTCGCGGGAAGTCGATCCAGGTTGCACAAGCTCGTCAGTCCAAACTTTCCCGCGCCGTGCATGATCGCGTGGTTAGGAAAGGGAGGGTCAAACGTTCCTGCTTGACCGGCGTCGGTGCCCACCGTCTCGACGCCCACCCCAAGGATGTCCCGCTCGCGGGCGAGCAGCTCCGATGCGGTCTTGTGGAAGCCGGGCGTGTGCGGCCCGTTGTGTCCGACGTTCAGGAAGTCCGCGGGAGCGTGGCGCCGGCTCCATCCGGACCGAAGCAGCACCCAGGATGCCGCGGGAATCCGCCCATGGCGCTCCTCCCATGCGGCAATGTGTTCCGGCAGCAGCAGGAAATCGTGGTTGCGCGCAACGTCGTCCGTCACATCGATGACGGCGGCGGGGCCGACAAGGCGGTGTGCCGGGATGGTCTCGCAGGTGTTGTCCGGGAGATCCTTGCCCGTGATCCAGTGCACGGTGGCATCGAAGTGCGTGCCCTTATGCTCCCCGAGCGAGATCGTGTTCCAGTACCAGGCCGGCCCGCGTTCGTCGTAACGAGAAATCACCTCCATCGAGAACGGCGGGGACGGTGCGAACATGGGCGGCAACCCGATGACCGGCGTCTCCGGTCCGAGCGGCTGTGACAGGTCTACCACCATGATCCGTCCCGCCCTGAGCTCCTGCACCAACTGCGTCAACACGCTCGCCATGGTCCCGTGCCCCCTCGTCCGGCCGCCTCGCTGCGCGCCGCGTGCCGGACGTCCCTTGCTCATCCCTGACCGGTGCGCAGATTCCTCAGGTGGCGCTGGAACTGAAAGCGATTCTCGAGCATGGGCAGATCGGTCAGGTACACGGGAGGACCCGTCGCCTCCACCTTGGCCACGAGCGTTGTCAGCTCGTTCCCACCCAGCGACTCTTCGAACGCGGCCGTGAACTCGGCGAGCGTGTGCACGGTCGTCGTGCGGGGGACGCCCGCGGCCGCGGCCATCCCCGCGATGTCGCTCCCGGTGGCGGTGGCGGTCGGGAACCCGCCCACCGACAACAGGCTCTCGTTGTCGAACACGATGTGTGTGAGGTTGCGCGGGCGGTAGCGCGCCATGGTCGTGAGGCCGCCGAGGTTCATGAGGATCGAGCCGTCGCCGTCCAGCACGACCACGTGCAATTCCGGCCGAAGGAGCGCGATGCCGAGCCCGACGGACGACGCCAGCCCCATGGAATGGAGCAGGTAAAAGAACCCTGGGCGATGTCCGAGGGATTGCAGCTCGGCAGAGACGGCTCCCATGATCGTGACCACGATGCATCGCGCTAAACTGGGATAGATCGCTCGCAACGCGTCGATGCGAAGCATCATCGGTCCTCGAGAGTGAACAGGTTCGGCGGGCGCCGTCATTCCTCCCACATCAGGTCCCGGCACAGCAGGAGCGCAACCGGCTTGAGCGAGGATTCTGCCAGCGCCTGTGCCTTCCGGATCCGGAGTCGCACATGGCCCGGTTCCTCCAGCCGTTCGTAGGGGATGTCGAGGGCCCGCAGCACGGGCTCGGTCACGCTCCCGCCCTCCGTCTGCCACGGATCGCGCTCTCCCATCTCGCCCCGGTAGCTGATCAGCATGAGCAGGGGGATACGATAGAGCCGTGCCAGCGAGACGATGCCGTTCACGCTCTGCAGGAAGCCGTGATTCTGCATCAGCATGGCCGATTTCGCTCCGGCGAGGTGCGCGCCGGCAGAGATGCCGATCCCTTCCTCCTCCTTCGCGAGGCGCACGAGGATCATCTCCGGGTCGTCTTCCGCCATGCGGATGAGGTGCACGAGCCACGTCTCGGGAAGGGCGGACAGCAAGCTGATGCCGCTCGCCTTGAGGGCATCGTAAATCACTTGAGAATTCGCAACGGAAACCGGCACGCTCGCCTCCCGGGCCGTCGCTGGCTCCCCGCGTAGTGACCGGCGATGCGCAACGACGGGTGTTGGCGCATCCGATGGTGAGTTCGCGGCTGCGGGTCGCAATTCATTTGCGGGCTCAGGGGCTCGGAGCGGCATCGCACTCGCCGGCGACGCCGCGGCATCCAATGACCCCGCCTGCGGCCTTGGTCATTCTGGACGACTCGACTCGCCGCCTCACGGGATATTCCGAAGCGCCACCGAAGATATAACGTCCCGAGCATGGTGTGGGCTTACCGGCGGGCGTTTCTTGGTGCGGCGCCAGCGCCGGATTCCTTGCCGAGCCCCATTGCCGGCTTGTTCTCGCGGGGACGCGGAGGACCGAGGAGGAAGAGGATGTCTCGAGCGCTCATGGCCGGGATCGTGGTCGTCGTGATCGTGTTCGGTGTCGTGCTCGCGGACCGTGCCGGCTTTTCCAGTCCCTCGACGCTCACCTCGCCCGTGACGGTGACCGACTACGTGGGCGGCATCACGAGCAGCGCGCCCCAGGATTTTGCGGGGGATGCGGAGGGAATCTTTGCCAGGCACAACCTCCGGGTGAACTTCGTGACGCTGGAAGGCACGTCGCAGGCCGTGCAAGCAGTCGCGGCCGACCGGAAGGGCCTCGCGTTCACGCAGGGGGACATCCTGGACGAGATGCTGCTGGCAGACAAGAACCCCGGCGCGCCTGCACTCATCGGCATCGCCGCCACCGAGCCGCGGAATCCGGTCGCGTTGATCTTCCTGCAGTCGGGTGGGATCAAACGGCCAGCCGATCTCGTCGGCAAGAAGATCGGGGTTCCGACCGGCAGTCTGTCCGAGCAGTACCTCGATATCTTCCTCCAAAAGCAAGGCATCGCAAAGGACAAGGTAACGATTCAGAATATCGGCTTTGCCGCCCTCCACCCGGCGTTGCTGCAGCGAAGGGTCGACGCCATCTGCGAGTTTGCCCGGGGATTGGCCAGCCTGAACATCGTCGCGCTGCGGCAGGGGCAGCGGGTCGGTTCCTTCCTGTTCGGCGATTATCAGATGCCCTCGCCCCTGGGGGCGGTAGTGGTCCAGAAGAGTCTCGTGGACAACGATCCGGCCGTCGCCGGGGCGGTCGCCACCGCGCTCACGGAGGCGCTCTACTTCTGCGCGACGAAGCCGGAGCAGTGCACCAAGGACTTCGTGGCCAAGAACCCGGGGCGCGACTACGATCAGACGTTGGCCGAGTGGAAGATCGCGCTCAAGGCGCAGTACGGGCTGGACGCCGCGACCGTCCAGAAGATGAAGCCGCTCCAACTGGGGTGGTTCGATCCCAATCTGGTCGCGTCGACACTTCCAGAGCTCAAGACGCTCTTCAACATCAACCGGACGTTCGATCCCGCCGCGCTGTACACGAACCGGTTCGTGGAGCGCCCGTAGCGGGTTCCCGCCATGGGTGGGATCGGCAGAACGACACGGCTGAGCCTGCCGGGGCTCGCGGCATACGGCCTTCCGCTTGTCTCCTTTGTGGTCGGCGTCGTGTTGTGGCAGCTGTTGGTCGCGTTGTTCCGGATCCCCGCGTACCTGTTTCCATCACCGTCCGCGATCATCCAAGGCTTCTTCGCCGGCCGCATCGACTGGGTGCAACAGACGTCGATCACCTTGAACGAGGCCGTCACCGGGGCCCTGATCGGCATCGTCGTCGGCTTCGCGATCGCCGTGGTGATCACGCTCTCCGCGACCCTACGGCAGATCCTCATGCCGTACATCGTGGCGTTGCAGGTGTTGCCGAAGGTGGCGATCGCGCCCATCATCTACATTTTGCTCGGCTTCTCCAACACGTCGAGGGTCTTGCTCATCGTGATCCTCACCTTCTTCCCGATCGTGATCAACGTCAGTACCGGTCTCACCGATGTCGACCGCAACCTCATCTACCTGCTCCAATCCCTGCGCGCCAGCCGGGCGACGATCTTTTTCAAGGTTCGGCTGCCCAACTCGCTTCCGTACTTCTTTGACGGGCTGAAGATCGCGGTATCGGGCGCATTGGTCGGAGCGATCGTCGCGGAGTTCGTGAGCTCCAACAGCGGCCTCGGCTTCCTGATTCTCAATTCGCAGTACACCTTCAACACGGTGGCGGCGTTCGGAGCGTTCGCCATCCTAACCGTGCTGGGCCTGCTGCTGTATGCCGCCGTGATCGTGCTCGCGCGGCAGCTGATGCCGTGGTACCGGTCCGGTTGAGCATGCCCGCCGTCGTCGTTCTCGAGAACGTCAGCAAGCACTATACGACCGTCAAGGGTCACGAGGTCCAGGCCGTCAGGAACGTCTCGCTGTCGGTGCAACCGGGCGAGACCGTCGCGATCGTAGGGCCCAGCGGATGCGGCAAGAGCACGCTCCTCAGGCTGATCGCCGGGGTCGAGGGCCCCAGCGGCGGGAGCATCCGCCGGGAGACCGCCGGCGGGCACTTCATCGTCGGCTACGTGTTCCAGGATTCGAGCCTGATGCGGTGGAGGACCGTCTACGACAACATCAAGCTGCCGCTGGAGGTCGTCAAGAAGCGGGACCTCGGGAACGTCGACCGGCTCATCGACCTGATCGGCATGAAGGGCTTTGAACGGAGCTATCCGATCGAGCTGTCCGGCGGCATGCAGCGCAGGGTGTCGATCGCGCGCGCGTTCGTGCATGAGCCGTCGATCGTCTTGATGGACGAGCCGTTCACCGGCGTGGACGAGCTGACCAAAGAGGCGCTGCAGCACGAGCTCGGGAACCTGATCCGGACACTGCACGTGACCGCGCTGCTCGTCACTCACGATATCGAGGAAGCGGTGTTTCTCTCGGATCGGATCTTCGTGATGTCGCCCAGGCCCGGCGCGATCGTGGAGGAAGTCCCCGTCAATCTCCCGTCCGCCCGAGACCCATCGGTGCGTTCCAGCCTCGAATTTTTTGCCGCGGCCAGCAAAGTCCGGGCGAAGCTCCTCGAGCTGCATGCCATGCGGGTCGACGCGGCGACCTGATCGCAGAATCCGGCTGGCGCCTCAGGCGCGGGAGCGGCGAGCGTCGGCCGTAAAGCGCGGCATCACCTGTTCGGCGAAGGGGACGATCACCGTTTCGTGGTTCACTTCTGAGCGCGGCGCCGAAAAGCACCGCAGCCAGATTTCATTGATCCCGAACGATGTGATCTCCTCGATCTTCTTGACACAGTCCTCGGCCGTGCCCGCGACGGAGAACCGCTTGATGACCTCATCCGTGAGGTACGTCCGATCCTGGTACGCCGTCGCCAATCCCGCCGGCCCCATGTCGCGGCACGTCCCAAGAAACGATGGCAAGGCTTCGTGGAAGCCGTCGAGGATGACAGGGTAGGCCTCGGGGGAGGTGTTCACGAGCGCCTGAGTCACGAACGGCCTGACGTTTTCCACGGCTTGCCGCCCGTCGTCCGAGATCGAGGTGTAGACCCACGAAATCAGCCGGACGTCCTCCAAGCGCCTGCCCGCCTTCCTGGCCCCGGCCCTCACCCGCTCGATCGCAAACGCCAGCTGCTCCTTTGCGGCGTAGGTCGCGATCACCGCGCCGTCCGCGATCTCGCCGGCGAGCTCGAGGTTGAGCGGGCTTCTGCTCGCGATGAGGATCGGAATGCCGGGCCGCACGGCGAACCCCAGGTGTGCGTTGGTGAGCTTGTACAATCTTCCGTCGAAGTTGACCGGTTGCCCGCTAAACAACCCTCGGATCATGGTGACCGTCTCGCGGAGGGCCTGGTTGACGTGCCTTCGGTCGAGATGCATCTGGGCGAACCCGGATCCTCCGGCGCCCAGGGCGAGCAGCGCCCGTCCACCCGACAGTTCGTCGAGGCTGGCGATGGCTGCGGCCAGCATCGCGGGGATCCGGCTGAACGGATCGGACACGCATGGGCCGAGCTTGATCTTCGTGGTGTGCAGGGCGTCCGCGGCAAGGGTGACGAAGACGTCTTTCTCGCCCGAGAATCGCTGATCGGCGTGCACGATGTGTTCGAAGCCGAGCTCCTCGGCCAGCTTCGCCACCGAGACGACCTTCTTCAGCGGCTCCACCGGCGCCATCCCCACGCCAAATTTGACCATCAAGCCGTCAGGCGCTCCCTTCCGCTTCCCTAGGCCAAGCTGATGCGCATCTGTCCGAAGCCTTCCCTGCGCATCCGCGGGGCCTCGCGGGCGAGCGCATCGATCCCCTCCGTGATCTTCCCGACCAGGTTCGTCGCGAGCGGACCGCTCATACCGCGGATCGCGCTGTCACGCTCGTAGATGAATCCGATCACGAGGAAGTCGCGGATATGCCTCGGCCACTCGGGCCGCACGAAAATCGCCGGTTTGTAGTACACGATCAGATCCCCGACGGTCTGGTAGATCGTCTGATTCTCTTCCTCGATCTGGCGGGGAGCATCGAGGACCAGATAGACCTCGCGGCCGTTCTCCATGCTGTGCATGGCCTGGCCGTGGATCGGGAGCATCTCTTTGAGCCACGTCGTGGATTTCGGCGCGTCCTGTTCATCCAGTTGCGCGAACGCTTCAACGCGGCCCAGCGCGATCTTCACCCGCGTCATTGGTTCGGTCTCGCCCCCGCGCGCGTCACCTCGGCCACGCCTACCGTTCCAACCTCGTCACGACCAGCCGTTGCAGGCCTTTGTGGCGGACGTCTTCGCACTTCTGGGCGAACGGCTTGGGGATATCGATCAAGGTGGCGAACAACGTGGAGACCTGCAAGTTCAAATCTCGGCCGCTGCGTGCCGGGTCGTCCGCGGCCAAGCCGCCGCCCGCGGGATCGCCGTAGAAGATGGCGAGTTCTGATAGCTCCCGCTGGAACTCGGCGCTGTAGGCTAATTGCTTGCCGCGAGACATCTGGGGGGATCTCCAGAAGTAGACGATGTCACCGGGAGCGGTGGTCCCCCGCCTGGCCGGCCCTTCGGGCGGAAGCCGAAGGAGCTTCTCGCCGTGAAGATGCAGCATGATCTCGCGGCTCGACCAGTTGGCGTGGATCGCCATCCCTTCCACCGGAAGCATATTCCAGACCGCCTCACATGTCTTCGGCACGACGTCCTCGTGCATCTCGGCAACGGCGCTCGTTCCAGCCAGTTCAAACATCAGCTTCCTCACCCGATGTATCCCGCCTTCTCGATGAGCAGGTCCCTCTGGCCTCGGTAGATCATGTCTTCGCAAGCCCTGGCGAACGCCTCCAGATCAGACGAGATGTTCGCAAAGAGGCTCACGGCTTCTGGCCCTCGCGGCCCCTGCGGCCTCGTGTCCCTGTCGTAGACGATGCCTATCTCCGCGGATTCACACCTGCCATACGGGGAGCCGCGAAAGTAGTGCGGAGGCCTGTAGTAATAGAAGATGTCGCCCGGGATGGGGAGGTAGGTGAGAACGTTCTCGGGCGGCAGCACAACCTTGTTGTCCAGGTGGGCCAATACCTGGTGTCCGGACCAGATGTCATGTATCACCGTGACGCGCATCGGCAACAGGTCCCATATCGCCTCACATGTGTGTGGACAGTCCGCTTCCAAGAGATCTGCGACGGCAGAGACGCCATTATCTGGAAAGGAGACCCGGATCTTTCGCGGCACGACATGAGTATCGCGCGGCCGATCTGACACCGGTGCATTCCTCCCTCGGGTATTTCCACGCGTCAGCGACGGGCGGTCCGCTGCCAGGCTGAACAGTTGCGGGGGAACCCGGCGGCACTCGACAGCTGACCATAAGGACTGGCGCATCCGGAACGCGCCCGGTCGCGGGGCCAATTGAGTGGTTCCTGGTTGCTTTCCGTTTGTCCTTGTCGCCAACGTGCCGCCGTCAAAGCCCTGCCGGCCCACGGTGACCGGCCATTTCTCCACGGTCCCGCAAAGGTCATCAGCGTGTCTCTGCCGAACACGCCCGCGCTGCGCTCATCGACAAACGGTACTACTTCAGCAACTACGCGATCCGCAGAGCCACAGAGCCGCCGTGGTGAAGACGGGGCTCATCTGTCTTGGGAAGGCCGCGATGTGCGGCGCGAAAGTTGGCGCTGCGGGGCGTACGCACGAACGCCCTGCCTACTGATGGAGTTTGATTACGCGCCGAGGGGCTTCGGGCATGGTGGAAAGTTCAGACGAGTTTGCGCGCGACGATTGCGGGGGCGGGAGGCCGAGACTCAATGGGTGAAACCGCGAGCCCGCCGTTTCAGCTCTCGTTCAACGGAGCTGAACGCGGCCGTCCAGGAGCCGCGGGCAACCTCAAACTGGACGGCAGGCCACGACCTCCAGCCATCGTAGGGCGGTAGCATTGTCGGTGGGCCGGCGCCGTTTCACGGCCGCCTTCGAGGCTCCCGGCTACCGCTGGCTGTGGCTGAAATCTCTCTCGACGGCAGCAGCGTATACGATCGAGAACCTGAGTGTCGGTTGGCTTGTCCTCCAGCTGACCAATTCTCCGTTCTGGCTGGGCGTCGCCGTCGCCATGCGCGGAATCTCCCAGGCGTTGCTCAGCGTGCCCGCGGGACTTGCCGCCGACCGTCTGGATCGCCGCGCCTTGCTCATCGTCGCGCAGACGATCGCGGGGCTCGGCGCACTTGTGCTCGCCTATCTGATCCTGTCCGCGAAAATCGCGCTGTGGCACGTCTTGATCTATATGGTGTTGGCGGGCGCGATGTTTTCGACCAACAGCCCGGCCACCAACGGCCTCGTCTACGACGTGGTCGGCGAAGCGCGCCTCCTCAACGCGAGCGCGTTCCAGTTCATGGCCAGCAGCATCGTCCGCATCGCCGGCGCGCTCGCGGGCGGCATCATCATCGACCGGCTGGGCGTCGGCCGGAACTACTTGCTGATCGCGGTCGTGAACGCCGGCGGTGTCGCATGCCTTGCCGCGCTGCGGAGCCCGGCCGCCCGGCGGCGTGCGTCGGAAGCATTTGGCCGCGCGGTGGCCGAGGGCGTCCGTTACGTGCTTCGCACACCCCGCATCCGGCGGCTGCTGCTGCTCAGCCTGACGATCGAGGGCTTCGGCTTCTCAACGTTCTCGTTGCTCCCGTTCATGGCGCGGGATGTCCTCCACGTGGGCGGCGCCGGGCTCGGGGATCTCGCCGCCATGAGCGGCGTAGGACAGCTGGCCGCGACACTGTTGATCGCCTCCCGCGTAGAGCAGGAGCATCTCGGTACGGTGCTCATGGGGGCGGCGTTCGGGTTCGGCGTCTGCATCATCGCATTTTCGTCGTCTCCGTGGTTCGGGCTCTCGCTCGGCCTGATCGCGGTGGTGGGGCTCATGGGAAGCGCGTACGATGCGACGATCGCCGCATCGTTTCAACTTGGGGTTACGGATGAGATGCGGGGGCGTGTGCTGGGCTTCTACTCGGCAACCTTCGGCCTCAACGCGCTGGGTGCCACTTGCATCGGGGCCGTCGCCACAATCACGGGCACGCCGATCGCGCTTGGGCTGAGCGGTGCCGCAGTCATGGCGAGCGCGTTCGCCCTCAGCCGCGGCGCCGTGGCGCTCATTCGGCCGGGCCCCGCCAGGAGTTGCTGAGCGGACGTCCTGACCTCATGCCCGATCCGAAACGGCTGCCACCACCGTTGGCATTGGCAAGCAGGCGAACGACCGTTGGTCCGGAGCGGAACGCGCGGTTCTTACAGAGGTTCGCGAGACCTGTCGCCGGGTTACTGGCGCCTCACGCATCACCCCAGTATCGACCGCTGGAGCGTACCAGATAAGCGAGCTGTACCGCCCCTGCGAACGCAACGGCGGCCTCGAGTGCGAGGCCGCCGCTATGAATCTCTCAGGTCAACCGTCGCTTTTCATGCTATGCCAACCTGGCGGTCCGTCTTCCAGTGAACAACCGCGCCAGCCACAACACCACCAGGGCCCCCACAAAGGCGACGATGATCGACCCGATGTTCAGTCCCGTGGCCCCGTGGTGTCCGAGGGCGTTGAAGATCCACCCCCCCACGACGGCGCCGACAACTCCGATCACGAGATCTCCGAGGAGGCCCCCGGGCCCCTCACCCGGGATAACCATCCTCGCCAGCCAGCCCGCGATGATCCCGACGATAATCAATGCGAGAATACTCATCTCCCGATCTCCCTTCTCCTATGAAGAACCGACTATCGAGCCAGCGTGGCGACGACTATCCACCCTGCTGGTGAACGATGCGCCCAGCTTCCGTATAGGTGAGCCACTGGCCGGTCTGCTGGTAGCTCACATACCTCAGATAGCCGGGCAGGGACATGTAGTTCGTCTGGGCGGTGAACGGGGTCAGGGTACTCACATTCGGATATTGCTGGGCCGACGCGACACCTACCAACGCTGCCGAGAACACCGCCACGCCAAGGACGATGACCGCGAGCGTTCGGACGATCGCCATATGTTCTCCTCCTCCAGATTCTTAGGGTTCACCTCACCTGCAAACCCAGCATACCAGGACACGGGTTTCCCGTCGGTTCAAAATTGCTCACGCCTTGCTCGTCGTATCCGCGCTCAATCCCCCAGGGAGGCCACGGGTCATAACGATTTGCCCGTTCGTTAGCCGCACCGGCCCAGCCCTTACGGCGTGGTCGAATGCACCGCCAATTCGGCCGGGTGCGCCGTTGCGATGATGTCTTTTGCTCTCAAGACCTCGGCCGCCGTCCCGTGCACGAGCAGCAGAAACCTGTCCGACTTGAGTGCCGCTTCGTATTTCAAATGCTGTCGTTCGGGATTCCGATGCGCCGGGCACGCTTCGTCGGTCCTTTCTCCCTAAAATCATTCAAGCACCCGTGAGATAGAGAATCGGCCGGCGGGGCCCTTTGTCAATCCAATCCCAGTAGCGGACCAGGATGGCGTAGACGACCAGGCCGATCTCACCTTCTCCCAACAGCAGATACCGGAGCGACTGGTGCATGAGGTTCCGCCCTGTGAGACCGAGGAAGATGCCGATCGGATCGATCAATTCGCTGAGGTAGGCGATGGT
>JAJPJL010000014.1 GCA_021324255.1 Bacillota bacterium | reverse complement strand
TCGGCCAGGGGGGTGCCGGAGGAGCTCAGCACGCCCGCGCTGCGCATCCCCTCGTTCTCCTTTCCAGAGTCCGCCGCCATCGCGCTCGCGCGGGCCGCGCGCTACGGGGAGTGGCGGGCACGCCCGCCCGCGCGCATCACACCGCTACCGGACCTCCAACGAGCGCGCGCGGCCGCGGTGGTGGCCGACGCGTTGCGACGGGGCGGCGGGTGGCTCGGCCCCGACGAGGCCGGAGAAATTCTCGGCTGCTACGGCCTTCCGCTGGCACCGCAGCGAGTCGCGCCGACACCCGAGGATGCGGGTCGGGCGGCCGATGAACTCGGCGGGGACGTGGCGCTCAAGGCGGTGAGCGCGGAGGTGCTCCACAAGACGGACCTCGGGGGGGTACGGCTCCACCTCAGAGGGGCTCAGGCTGTCCGGGACGCCGCCCGGGAGATGGGGCACAGCCTCGCCGCCTCTGGGCACCCGCCTTCGGGCTACCTCGTGCAGGCGATGGCCGAGCCCGGTCCGGAGATGATTCTGGGTGTCGTCCAGGATCCCCACTTCGGGCCACTCGTCGCCTGCGGCGCGGGAGGCACCGCGGTCGAACTGATCCGCGACGTCGCCGTGAGACTCACGCCGCTCTCCCGAGAAGATGCTGAAGAGATGCTTCGCAGCCTCAAGACGTTCCCGCTGCTGACCGGCTACCGCGGCCGGCCCCCTGCCGATCTCGCGGCGCTCGTCGATACACTGGTCCGCGTCGGTGCGCTGGCCGACGACCTCCCGCAGATCGTCGAGCTCGACTGCAACCCCATCGTCGCCGCCCCGCGCGGGGCCACGATCGTGGATGCCCGCATCCGCGTCGCGGCGGTCGAGCCGCCGTCCCACCTGAAGCGCCGCGTCTAAGCGTCGCCGGCCGATACCAGGAATCCCCCGCGGGCCTGAGGACCTTAGTGAACCGGAGCGCTGAAGCGCGACCTGAGGGCTCTCACTCTCTCCATGAACGCCCTCACCCTGCGCTCGTCGACGCGGCTGTCGAACGTACCGAATGGCGCGCGGAGCGTCACTCGGGCAAACGGTTCTCGTCGTCCCGCGCATTCCTGAGCAACAGTCCTCTGATACCCCTGAGATCCTTCGGGTCTCTTCCGCCGGTGGCGGACTGCGCCCCGTGAAACGGAGATCGGCCCCGGGCGATCATCAGCGCGAGCCTGGCCTTTGCGACCTTCTTCGCAGCCATAATCCGCTTTTTCATGTTGTCTCCTCAGACGTCGCCGCGCCGCGACATGCTGCGGTCCGACGCGGCGAGAGCGTGTCGACGGCTACCGCACAATGAGAACCGGCGTGTGGGCGCCGTGCAGGACCCGCTCGCTGACGCTCCCGAGGATGAGGCCCCCGAGCTGGCCGAGCCCGCGACACCCCATGACGACGAGGTCCACGTTCTTCGCGCTGGCCGCCTCCAGGATCTGGCCCGCCGGATCCCCGCGACGATATTCCGTGGTGATCTCCGCGTCGACGCCCGTGAGCTCCCGTGCGGTGCTGTCCAAAATCTCTCGCCCCGCACGCTCGAGTCCTTCCTCCAGTACCCCGAAGTCCACCATGGCGCCGGCCCCGGGACCGCCGAGGGCCACGGCAGGAACATGTCCGACGTTCACGAGGAGCAGATCCACCCCTCGGGTCTCTTTCGCCAGCCGCGCGACAAACGCGGCGGCGCGCAACGCGTGAGGCGAGCCGTCCGTGGCCAGCAAAATGCGCATCATGGCCGTCCCTCCCCTCGCCGCCTCCCGGCTCCCGCCGCGACGGTTTCAACGCGATGGCGCGGTCGCTCGTGCAGGTTCAGGAACAGCTGGATCACGTCGCTCGCGCTGACGATGCCGATGACACGCCCGCCTTCCACGACCGGCACACGCCGCACCATCTGGTCCAGCATGAGGGCCGCAACGTCTTCGACCGGCGTGTCCTCGCCGGCCGCGATCGGCTCGGGCGTCATGACTTCGCGTACCGTCCGGCCGGGGCGCGCCGAGAGGTCGGTGAAGCTGACCATGCCGACGAGTTGCCCGGCATTGTCGACGACCGGCGCCCCGTGGATCCGGTAGTGCAACAGCGCATCCTGCGCCTCGGGGATGGACATCTCCGGAGCAAACGTCACCACATCCCGGGTCATGATCTCCCGCGTCTCCATCCCGCCACCCTCTCGGCTGCGCCCCGCACCGTCCGCGCTTAGCGTAGCACCGTCCCCAACACTGGGGGATCGGGCGAGGGACCGATTTGCGGGCGTCAGTCGCTCCCGCTACCTCGTGACGATATCGGCCGCGCGCCCGATAGCCTCGGCGCACCGTGGGACGTATCCTGAACATGGTCAAGCGTTAGTGTGGGTCTCCGCTTAGCGGCGGGTATGTTGGGAGAAGGAGAGCAATCATGCGGGCACGTGAAATCATGAGCACTCCGGTGATCACGGTTTACCGGGATACCCCGCTCAAAGAGGTGGCGGAGACGATGGCAACCCATCACATCAGCGGCGTCCCGGTGCTGGATCGGGATGGCCGCTTGTGCGGTATCATCTCCGAGTCCGACTTCCTCATCAAGCTCGAGTACGGAGCGCTTCGCGATGAGAATCGTCTCGGCTTCCTGGATCGGCTCGCGGACAAACTGGGGGCCACCCCCAAGCCTCATGCGCGCAGCGCCGGCGAGCTCATGACGGAGCAGGTGGTGACGGCGGGGCCCGACACCGTGCTGCGCGAGGTGGTGCATCTCATGACGAGCCGCGCCGTGAATCGCCTGCCCGTCGTCGACGGAACGCGCGTCATCGGCATCATCACGCGCACGGACATCTTGAGCACCCTCGCCCGCCCGGACGACGCGATCAGCCAAGAGGTACGCTGGCGTCTCCAGCACGACCTGTGGATCGATCCGACGAGCGTCACGGTGGTAACACGAAACGGCGTCGTCGCGCTGGGCGGCATGGTGGAGACGCGGGTGGACGCTGAGTTGGCAACGCGGTGGGCCGCCGCGGTCGCCGGCGTCGTGGATGTGGACGCCTCCGGGCTTCGCTATCACTTCGACGACCGCCGCGCACGCGGGTTTACCGACCGGCTTCGATAATGGGGAAGCAAGGTGATATTCATGACCAGCGCGCCGACGCGAGAACAAAGAGTCCGCGGCGTCGTCCGCTGGTACAATCGGGTGAGCGGTTTTGGATTCATTCGCGTCGAGGGGCAACGCGACGTGTTCGTCGGAGAAACCGCGATTCGGGACTCGAAGCCTCGCGCCCTCAACGAAGGGCAGTCGGTGGAGCTTTCCATTGTCGAGCGCCACGGGCGCCGCGAAGCCGACGATGTCGCGCCACTGACAGTCGTCTGACCCCGGCGGATGACGCGCCGCGCGGTGGTCTGGCGTCGTCGAGGGTCAGCGGACCTGCGGAAATCGAGGCGCACGACAAGGTCGGGGGTGTGCCATGATTGTCAACGATTTACCGCCGATGTTCGAGAGCCACGTCAGTCCGCCGTCCCGCACATAATCCGCCGTCCTGTCCGGGCGTCGCCCGGGCCAGCCTCCGGCGCATAATCGAGGGCCAGGCGGGTGCGAGTCGAAACTCGCGCACCGTCGAAGCTCGGCGTTCGCTCGAGACCCTCCGCCCTCGACGATGGCGCCGTCCGCCACCCTCGGGCCGATCAAACGAAACCCGCGGTCGCGCAGCGCGTCGAACAACGCTCCGAGGCCGTCGAGCGTGAGGACGCACCGGTTCGACGCGCCGGATTCGGCCGCTACGCTCCCGTTTCCGCCGCCTCCAGCAGGCTCTCCGCGTAGATCCACGTATCCATCTCCAACAGGTCCCGGGACGGCGGAAACGCGACGGAGATCAGGCGCAGTCTCCGCGAGGTGCGGCCCGGCTCACTCGGACGGACGCGTGCGTGCGTCGGGGGCTGGACACTGTGCACCAACAGCACCTCGGCGTGCTGCGCACGGCCGAGCAGGGAGACCTTCGTCAGAGCGTCCGGGGTAACGTCGGGGTGCTCGCAGAGGGCCACCACCACGCGGTCCCCATCGCGGGCTGCCACGTCGACGCGGATCTTGCTGCGGCCCACACGCACGACCGGCCGGATCAGGATCGTACGATAGCCCGCCCTCGCCAGCATCCGCGCCACGAAGAACCGGAGGAGATGCCGTGGATGATCGGGCTCGAGCAGCGGCTTAGGGCAGCAGGCGCGAAAAGCCAGATAGTTCGTGGTTGCCGCCGGGTCGACTTCCGCGCCCATGTTCTCCAGAAGGTCCAGGTCCACGCTCATCATGCCACTTGGAGCATAAGGCCCCACGGGCTCGGCGGCTATCCGACGGTCACCCGATTGCGCGCGCGGGCCTTAGGTTACTTTAGCGACTCTAGGTAATCCACGAGCGCATTCAATACCGCCGGAGGCAACTGCGGAAACGCGGGCATCCCTCCGCGGCCCTGGGTGATGAACGTCCGCAACTGATCGCGCGTCATCGCCCCGCCGATGTGCGAGAGGTTCGGCCCGACCGTCCCCCCCACGCCGCCGATCGTGTGGCACCCGGCGCATCCCTGCGCCTGGAACTCTCGCGCCCCCGGAGCGGTGGCTGCACTCGGTGCGGGCGGTGCCTGCGTGGCCGCCGGCTTTCGCCCGCCCAGATACGTGAGCCCCAGCACGCCGATGATGCCCACGGCGGCGCACGCCATCGCGAACGGCCGCCTCTGGGGATGTCGCTCGGGCGCGCGGTCGTAGAACGGCAGCAGCAGCAGCGCCAGCAGCACACCGAGCACGATGAGAAAGATCCAGAGCGGTTCCCACTGCCCCTGTAGGTACCACAGGAGCTGGAAGAAGTCGAGGAAATACCACTCCGGCCGCGGCACATAACTCGTCGCGTTGGGGTCCGCCGGTGGCTCGAGCGGCGTCCCGACCGTGACCGCCAGGGCGGACACGGCCAGGAACAGGACGAGCGCAAAGACGGCGTCCTTGAGGATCGAGATATAGAATGGGTGCCCGGCCTGCTTCTCCATCGCGTACTGGCGCTCATACTGCTCGCGGCGCGGCAGCGTGGCTCCGGCCGGGCCGAGATCGAGCGGTCGCCGCCTGGGGGGTGCCGCGATCCCTTGCCGGATGACCATGAAGAGGTGGGCGGCCACGAACAACACGAGCACGGCCGGCAGCACCCAGATGTGAAACGCGTAGAACCGCTGGAGGGTCAGCACGCCGACCGTGGTGCCGCCGCGGAGAATCCGCAGCGCCCAGTCGCCGACCACCGGGGCGGCGCCCGCGATGTTCGTGCCGACGACAGTCGCCCAGTACGCCTTTTGGTCGTACGGCAAGAGATAGCCCGTAAACGCGAACGCCAGGACCACAAAGAGCAGCACGACGCCGGTGATCCACGTGGTTTCCCTGGGATACTTGTACGCGCCGTAGACGAACGTTCGGAGCATGTGCACCCCGATCACGATCACGAGCATGCTGGCGGACCACAGGTGCACGCCCGCGACGTACTTGCCGAACGGCACCTGGTCGGTGATGAACTCGATGCTGTGGTACGCATGCTCCGTCGACGGCGCGTAGTATACGGTCAGGAAGATGCCGGTGGCGAACTGCACCAGCAGCAGGAACAGGGTGGCGCTGCCGAACACGTGGAACCAGCCGATCCCTTTCGGCACCTTGCGATCGAGGAAGCCGTGCCACAGCGGCATGATGTTCAACCGCTCGTCAACCCAGGACACGAGGCGACGCCACATCGCTAGGCCCCGGGCAGCTGGAGCGCGCCCATATAGAGGACGCCCCCGTCCACCTTCACCGCGTAGCGATCGAGCGGCCGCGGCGGCGGCCCGGAGAGCACCCGCCCGTTAGCGTCGTAGACGCCGCCGTGACACGGGCACAGGAACCGCCCAGCGGCCTGGTTCCACACCACCGGGCAGCCCATGTGCGTGCAGTGCAGGTCGAAGATCACAGCGCTGTCCGGACCGGTGCGCTCGACGTACACGGCGACCGCCATAGTGGACTGAATCCATCCTTCCTGTACGGGCAGTTGCACCGTCGTGAGCGTGGGCTGCCCCTGCGGCAGCGCAGCAAGCTCGCCGACGGGGGACCAGGGCGCGCGCGACCGCGGCGTCGGCGGGATGGACCGGCCGAGCAGCCCCCCGGGGCGCGTGCCGCTCACGGCCGGTCCAAAGAGAAACGCCACGAGCGGGACGGCGAGGGCGGCGCCGATGAACCCGACGATGGCACCGAGGGCGCTCATGACGGCCTCGCGCCTCGTCGGCTGGCTCCCGCTCTCGGGCACCGTTGCGCTCATGTGATCCTCCTCCTCGGTGTCGTCGTATCCTCGCAATTCGCGCCCGCCGCTCCGATGCCGGGCCGGTCGCGCGGTGCGCCTATTGTTTAGCCGCGTGCGCCTGGAGCCACCTAAGGATCAGATCGGCCTGCGCCGGCGTCAACGAGGTCCGCGGAACCATGGCGCGAAACTGGCTCACCCACTGGCGTCCCGTGAACTCGCTGGGGTCGTGAGCCGTGTGGCAACTGCTGCATGTCTGCGCGTAGAGTGAGGAGGCCTGGGACCACAGCGCCGCGACATCCGGCGCTGTCGCCGAGCGCGCGACCCAACCCACCAGGTGCACGCGCTGCCACGACGACCCGGCGATGTCCACGGTCCCCGTCGGCTGCGCATCGCCGGGGGACGCGAGGACGCCGGCGCGCGCCAACGTCGACGGATCCTGGTAGAGAATGGCCGGTGAGTCCGGCGAGCGATAGAGATCTAAGCCGGCGTGGAGGGATGAGCCTTGTGCGCCGAGGACCTGGAGCGCGGTCGCCGGCGTCAGTGTGGCCACCGTGCTGCCGCCGGGCGATGCTGCGAGGGGCGTCGCCTGAGCCGTGTACACAATGGCCGGGACGGCGGCCGGCGTTACCGAGGTCGGCGACGGCCCCACGGGTCTCAACGGCGTGAGGTCCCAGACGGCGAACGCGAACACGATGCCGAGGATCACGCCGCCCGCGAGCGCAACGCCCGGACGAACCCTCCAGCGCATAGAGATCACCGCTATTTGATCACGCCGTTTCGCTCCAGCTCGTGTCGAACCGCACGAAGCCCGCACCGTTCACATGGTGTTTGAGGGTTCATCCGTTTCTCCCCCCATCTCTTGATGATCGTGGCACACAGGACCTCGACAGCGCGCACGCAGCGTTGAGCGACGGCGCAGCGGACTAGACGCCGCAGCCGGACCGCGGCCTCAATCGGGACAGCCGTGGGACCGGCAGACGATCGATCAGTGCGAGGGAGCCCGCACCGTCGTGGCGGTCGTCGCATGCCGCTTGAACCACCTACCGGAGCGTCCAGGAACACCGACCTCGGGAAGAACCCAGCGATCTAGCCCATAGTAGCCGGCGATGCGCCACGCCAGGACGAGCCACGTCGCCAGGATGAAAAATGTAGGGTTGACGCTCACGGTGCCGGCGAGCAGATAGGTCGCGTTCATGAGCCCGCCGAAGAAGGCCGCAATCCCCGTAAACAGGCCCAGGATCAACCCCAGCCCGACGAGGAATTCACCGCCAGCCACGGCGTAGCTCCACGCCGCTGTGTGCGGTAGCACGACGTGCTGGAGGAAACTGGCGTACCATCCGGAGACGTCGGGATGCACGCCGCCTGTCTTGGTCAGGGCTCCGGTCACAAACCCGGTAAGCGCCACCCCGGCTTTGGGCCCGGTCCAGACAGCGCTATGAAGCTTGTCCCACCCCTCTGTGAGCCACAGGTACCCGGCGTAGAGACGCACGATCAACCAAAACCACGCCATGCGGGTATCCGCGAACAAGAACCGTGCGATGGGCGGCTCACCGACCTGGACGGTGTGCTCGCTGTGCCTACGCATTAGTACAACCTCCCTTGTGCTCGCTTTGCGCGGTATCCCGACACTCATACTACGCGCCTGCGTGCTTGGGGACTATCAGTGGACGGCCTGATTTGGAGATCCGGCAACGGGCCGGCCTGGCCCATCCAGGGTCCGACCTCCGCCCGCGGACTGACGCCGAGGGAGGGCCTTAGGGACGGCCCTCCCTTGCGCCGACGGTCCACGCGATTGCGGCGCGTCCGCGCTACCCGGCCTTCACGGCCGGCGGCGTGTACGCGGTAACCGGCGGGGGCGCCGCGGTGTACTTCTCGACCTGTACCAGCGCGGTATGGGCCACGTTCCCCTGGGCCAGTTTCGACGTGCCGATATCCAGCGTCAGGACGTTGACGCTTCCCTCCTTGTCGAGCGCGCCCTGACGGCCCGGCGCGGCGGGATCATACCACCCGCCCTCCGGAAGACGCAGCACTTGCGGCCGTACGCGATCTGTCACCTCGGCCGTCGCCAGGATCGCGCCGCGGTCGTTGTACACGCGCACGATGTCCCCGGTGCGGATGCCTCGCGGCGCCGCGTCGGCCGGGTTGATCCACGCGACTTGTCGGCCTTTCGCCTTGCGCTGCGTCATCTGCACCGCGGTCTGGTCGAGCTGCGAGTGCAGCCGGTATGGAGGGTGCGGTGAAACAACGTGGATCGGGAACCGAGCCGCTTTCGCGCCGCCGAGCCACTCCGCCGGCTCGAGCCACGTCGGATGCGCCGGACAGTCCGCGTAGCCGAACTTCGCGATCGTGTCCGAGTATAACTCGATCTTTCCTGACGGCGTCCCCAACGGGTTCCCCGCGGGGTCCTTGATGAACGCGGCGTACCGCACGTACTGATCGGACGATGCGGGCGGCTGGAACACGAGAATGCCCTTCTTCCAGAACTCCGCAAAGGCTGGGAGGCTGACGCTCGCTTTGCCGCCGCTCCCTCCGCCGGTAAACCACGGCACGCCACCGGGCGGCTTGGCGCTGGCATACGCTTCCTGCACCCACTGCAAATCTGTTCGTCCCTGCGTGTACTGCGCGCGGAATCCCAGCTCCTGGGCGAGGTCGCTCAGGATGTCGTAGTCCCCGCGCGACTGTCCCACGGGCTCGATCGCCTTCACCATCGCCACGAGATACCGGCTGGCGTAGAACCCGCCCGCGTCGACATCGTTGCGCTCGACCGTCGTCGCCGCCGGAAGCACGATGTCCGCGAACTTCGCGGTCGGCGTCCACCACGGCTCATTGACGATGATCGTCTCCGGCCGCTGCCATGCCCTGAGCAGCCGGTTCGTATCTTGATGGTGCACAAACGGATTGCCGCCGGCCCAGTACACAAGCTTGATGTCCGGGAACGTGATCCGCTTGCCATTGAAGTCGATGGTCTGTCCGGGCGACAGCAGCATGTCAACGAAGCGGGCGACGGGGACGCTCACGTTGACCGGGTTCTTGCCGATCCCAAGCCCGGACGGCAGCGGCGCACCGGCCGACGGGACGCCGCCGCTGCTGTAATGGTAGCTGAACCCCACGCCGCCTCCAGGCGAGCCGAACTGCCCCGTCATCGTGGCCAGCGCCACGAGCATCCACGGCGCCTGCTCGCCATGATGCTGCCGCTGGGGGCCCCAGCCGCTCATGAGGATGGTTCGCTGGCCGCTGATGGCGCGCGCCAAGTCGGCAATCGTACCGGCTGGCACGCCCGTGATCTTCGCCGCCCAGTCGGGCGTCTTGGGCTGATGATCGGTGGCGCCGAGGATGTACGCCTTGAGGCGATCGTAGCCGACGGCGTACTTCGCGACAAACGCCTCGTTCACCCGATGCTCGCTGATGAGCGTGTACGCGATGCCCAGCATCAGCGCCGTGTCCGTGTTCGGCCGTAGCGCGATCCATTGGCCGCCGAGTGTCTCCGCGCTGTCCGTTCGCACCGGATTGACGTGGATGAACTTGATGCCGTGCTGCTTGGCCTGCGCAAAGTACGGATACGAGAGGTGATCCGGCACGACCCAGTCGATGGCGTTGGTCGTCATGGGGTCGGCGCCCCACAGCACGATGACCTTGGTGTTGGCGAAGATCTCCGGCCAGACAGTCTGCTGCTCGTAGACTTCCAGGGTGCCGAGCACGTGCGGCAGGATCACCTGGGCCGCTCCGGTGCTGTAGTCGCCGATGTCGTCGACGAAGCCGCCGTTGAGCGCGAGGAAGCGCTTGAGCGCGGTCGTCGGCTTGTGAATGACGCCCGTGCTGCTCCAGCCGTACGACCCGCCGTAGATCGCCTTCGTACCATACTGCGCCTTCACGCGCCGGAGCTCGTCCGCAACGAGCTTGAGCGCCTGATCCCAGGAGACGCGGACGAACGGCTCCGCGCCGCGCTTGGTCCGGTCACTCGCGTTGCGCTTGGCAAGGAAGCTCTCCCGAACCATCGGATACTGCACCCGGCTCGACGCGTAGACCCACCCGGGCAACTGATCGAGGTAGCCTTTGGGAACGGGGTCAAATCCGTACGGTACGGCCTCGACGAACTTGCCGTCGCGAACGCGGGCGTGGAATCCGCCCCAGTGCGTCGCTTGCGGCACTAAAACCTCGCCGGCCGCGAACGCCGGTTTTACGCCGCCCGGAAGCTGCCACGGCGCCACGGCCGCGGCGGCCGCTCCAGTCCCCGCCAAGTGGATGAACTCTCGTCGACTGATCCGCACAGCGATCCCTCCTCACGGTCAGGTAACGCGGCTCCTCCCCGAGGATACAGGTCGCCGGGTCGATCCAACCATCGGGCGGTGGCGGTATTCTGAGCCGATGCGCAGGTACAGTACGGTCCTGGCCGTCACGATGCTGGGATTCCCGGCAATGATGATGGTGCGCACCTGGGTCGAGGACGCTCGATCCGCTCCGCAGGCGACCCGGTCGCGCAGGCTACCCTACCCGCGTCCCCGCGAGTGCGGCGTCTAAATTTAGCGCATGACGTCTTCGGTCGGCTCGCCATTCACAGAACCGCGACAAGTGCAGCCACGGTGTCCCACGGCCGTGAGCTCGAGGCCCCGTTGAGGCTCACGGGCACTCTCGCCAGGGGCATCATTGCTTGACCCTACTTCACGACGAGCACGGGGATGTGGGCCGCGTGCAGCACGCGCTCGCTCACGCTCCCCAGGATCAAGCCGCCGATTTGGCCC
>JAJPJL010000102.1 GCA_021324255.1 Bacillota bacterium | reverse complement strand
CGCGGCCAGGAGAGCGCCGGCATCGCCACGTACGACGGCGCCGAGACCCATCTCGTCAAGGACATGGGGCTCGTCGCGCAGATCTTCACGCGCGAGCGCCTCGCCACGCTGCCGGGCCGCGTGGGCGTCGGGCACGTCCGCTATTCGACCATGGGCGGCGCCCGGCTCGCAAACGCGCAGCCGTTCCTCGAGACGACGCGCTGGGGCACGCTCGCGCTCGCGCACAACGGCAACCTCGTCAACGCGCCCGTGCTCCGGGCGGAGCTCGAGGCCCAAGGCTGCCGGTTCTCCGCGACCTCCGACACCGAGGTGATCACGAAGCTGATCGCGACCGCGCGCGCGGCGACCCTGCAGGACGCGGTGGCGTCCTGCATGGAGCGCATCCGCGGCGCGTACACGGTCGTCGCGATGGTCGGGGAGACGCTGCTCGCGTTTCGCGATCGCAACGGCATCCGCCCGCTGGAGTTGGGACGCCTCGGCGGGGACGCGGTGTTTGCCTCGGAGACGTGCGCGTTCGATCACATCGGCGCCGAGGCCGTGCGGGAGGTCGGCCCCGGCGAGCTGCTCGTCGTGGACGCGGGGGAGGTGCGTTCGCGCCAGGTGCTCCAGCCCACGCGTCGCGCGTCGTGCGTGTTCGAGTACATCTATTTTGCGCGCCCGGACACCGTGCTGGAGACGCGGAGCGTGCACCACGTGCGGCGCCGGATGGGCCGGGTGCTCGCGCGCGAGCACCCGGCGGCGGCGGACATCGTCATCGCCGTCCCCGATTCCGGCACGTCGGCGGCGATGGGCTACGCGGAGGCCGCCGGCATCCCGCACGAGGTGGGATTGATCAAGAACCGCTACATCGGCCGGACGTTCATCCAGCCGGATCCGACGATGCGCGACTTCGGCGTCCGCGTCAAGCTCAACCCGGTGGCGGACGTGATCGCGGGCCGCCGGATCGTGCTCGTGGACGATTCGATCGTCCGCGGCACGACGAGCCGGCAGATCGTGCGGCTGCTGCGGCGGGCGGGAGCGCGCGAGGTGCACGTGCGCATCTCGTCGCCCCCCATTCGCAACGCCTGCTTCTACGGGATCGACACCAGCAACCGGGGCGAGCTCGTGGCGGCGCGCCTCGCCGTCGACCAGATTCGCGGCGAGATCGAGGCGGACACCCTCGGCTACCTCAGCGTGGACGGGCTGGTCGAGGCGCTCGGGCTGCCGCGGGGAGACCTGTGTCTCGCCTGCCTCACGGGGACCTATCCGACCGAGACCCCCACGGAGGCGATGGCGGGGCGCTTCGCGCTCGAAACGCCGCGGGTGTAGCGTGGCGACATCCTCCGACCCCCGCGGACCGCTGACCTATCGCGGGGCCGGCGTCGACCTCGAGGCCAAGGAAACGATCCTTGCCGGCATCGGCGCGCTGGCCCGGAGCACGCTTCGCGACGGGGTGCTCAATACCGGCGGCGAATTCGGCGGGCTCTTCCGCCTCGCCGGCTACCGCGACCCGGTGCTCGTCACCTCCATCGACGGCGTGGGGACGAAGACGCGTCTGGCCGGGCTGCTCGGGCGGTGGGAGGTGATCGGCGCGGACATCGTGGGCCACGGAGCCAATGACGTGCTGTGTCACGGCGCCGCGCCGCTCTTCATGGTGGACTACATTGCCGCCGACGCGCTCGACCCGGCCGTCGTGTCGGCGATCGTGCGGGGGATGACCCTCGCGTGCCGGCAGCAGGGGATCGCGCTCATCGGGGGCGAGACGGCCGAGATGCCGGGCGTGTACCGCCCGCTCGCGGTCGATGTCGCGGCGTGCACGGTCGGCGCGGTGGAGCGCGGCCGCTTGGTGACCGGCCGCGCCATCAGGCCCGGCGACGCGGTGGTGGGGGTCGCGAGCGACGGGCTGCACACCAACGGCTACTCGCTGGCGCGCGCCGCGCTCCTGCCCGGCAACGGCGGCGGCGACGCCGCGCGACGCGCGCTCGAGCGGACACCCGGGGGGCTCCCGGAGCCGCTTGGGGACGCGCTCCTCAGGCCGCACCGGTGCTACACGCGGGCGGTCCTGGAGATCATGGCGTCGCTCGAGGTGCGCGGCATCGCGCACGTGACGGGCGGCGGCATCCCCGGCAACCTCGTGCGGGTGCTGCCCGAGGGGTGTCGCGCGGTGATGGACCGGGGCCGCTGGCCGGTCCCGCCGCTGTTTGCCCTGATCCAGCGGCGCGGGCGGATCGCCGACGGCGAGATGTGGCGCACGTTCAACATGGGGCTCGGACTGCTCGTGGTTGTGCCGCGGCCGGAGGCCGAGCGCGCGGTGGCGCTCCTCGAGCGGGCCGGTGAGCGGGCGTGGGTCGCGGGCGAGATCCGCGGCGGGTCCCGCGGGGTGGAGCTTGTCTAGGAGGCTGCGCGTCGGCGTGCTGGTGTCCGGTCAGGGCACGACCCTGCAGGCCCTCATCGACGCGTGCGCCGGCCCCGCTTTTCCGGCGCGGCTCGCGATCGTCCTGAGCAATGTTCCCGGCGTCTATGCCCTCGAGCGCGCCCGGCGCGCGGGCATCCCGGCCGCCGTGATCGATCGCTACGCCTATCCGTCGACCGGCGCGTTCGAGACGGCCCTGCGCGCGGCGCTCGACGGCGCCGGGGTGGAGCTGGTCTGTCTTGCGGGATTTCTGAGGATTCTCACGCCGGCCTTCGTGGACGCATTTGCAGGGCGCCTCATCAACATCCACCCCTCGTTGCTGCCGGCGTTCGGCGGCAAGGGCATGTACGGCGACCGCGTTCACGCGGCGGTGCTGCGCGCGGGATGCCGGGTCACGGGGTGCACGGTGCACTTCGTCACCGCGGTGCCCGACAGCGGCCCGATCATCGCCCAGGCGGCCGTCCCCGTGAGGGAGGACGACACGGTGGCGGATCTGGCCGCGCGCGTTCGCGTGGAAGAGCTGCGCTTGTACCCGGAGGCCGTGCGGCTCTTCACGGAGGGCCGGCTCCGGATCGAAGGCGATCGCGTGCGCACGCTGCCGGCGCCGGTCGCGGCCGGCCCGGGCGTTGGGGATCGCGCGGGCGGGCGGCCACAGGAAGCCGGCGCGGCGGGGACGCCGGGCACGGCGTCCACGTGAGCGTCCGCCGGGCGCTCCTGAGCGTCGCTGACAAGACGGGCGCCGCCGATCTCGCCCGGGACCTCGCCGCGCTCGGCGTCGAGTTGATTTCGACCGGCGGGACCGCGGCGGCGATCGCGGCGGCGGGGGTGGCCGTCACGCCGCTCGCGGAGGTCACGGGGTTTCCCGAGATCCTCGGGGGCCGCGTGAAGACGCTCCACCCGGCGGTGCACGGAGCGCTGCTCGCGGTGCGCGACAATCCCGCGCATCTCGCCGAGCTGGCGCGCCATGGCATTCGGCCGATCGACCTCGTCGCCGTCACCCTCTATCCCTTCGAGGCGGCGCTCGCGCGGGGCGCCGATCTCGCGGCGATGATCGAGGAGATCGACATCGGCGGCGTGACGCTGCTTCGTGCGGCGGCCAAGAACTTCGAGAGCGTCGTCGTCCTGAGCGCGCCGGCGCAGTACGCGGCCGTCGTGGGGGAGCTGCGGGAGACCGGAGCGGTGGGCCTCGACACGCGCCGCCGGCTCGCGCACGAGGCGTTTGTCCGGACCTGCGGGTACGATGCGGCGATCGCGCGGTACCTCGGCGGCGGCGGCGCGTTCCCCGCCCGGTTGGTGCTGGCGTTCGACAAGGTGCAGGACCTGCGCTACGGGGAGAACCCCCATCAACGCGGCGCCTTCTACAGAGATCCCGGGGAGACCGCGCCGTCCGTGGCGGCGGCGCGGCAGATCGGCGGCAAGGCGCTCTCGTACAATAACATCTTTGACTTGGACGCCGCGCTCGAGCTCGTGCGCGAGTTCCCGGATCCCGCGGCGGTCGTCGTCAAGCACGGCATCCCCTGCGGGGTCGGGACGGGCGCCACGGCGCGCGACGCGTACCTGCACGCCCGCGCCGCCGATCCGGTCTCGGCCTTTGGCGGGATCGTCGCGCTGAATCAGGGCGTCGACGCCGCGACGGCCGCCGCGCTCGCGGAGACCTTTCTCGAAGCGGTGATCGCGCCGGCCTTCGACGAGGACGCGCGCGCGGTCCTCGCGCAGAAGAAAAACCTCAGGGTGCTCGAGACCGGGCCGCTCGGCGACCCGGGCCCGGCCGCGGGGGTCGACTTCCGGAGAGTGCGCGGCGGACTGCTGGTGCAGGATCGCGACTCGCTCGACCTCGATCCCCGGCGGCTCGCGGTCGTCACGTCCCGCGCGCCGAGCGACCGGGAGTGGGAGGACCTCAGGTTCGCGTGGACGGTGTGCCGGTACGTCCGCTCCAATGCGATCGTCCTGGCCAAAGACCGGCAGGTCGTGGGCGTGGGCGCGGGCCAGACGAACCGCGTGGAACCAGTCCGCCTTGCGGTCCGCCAGGCCGGCGAGCGCGCGGCCGGCGCCGTCATGGCCTCCGAAGCGTTTTTCCCGTTTCCGGACGCGGTCGAGGTCGCGATCGCATCCGGCGTGACGGCGATCATGCACCCGGGCGGCGCGCGCCGGGACGCCGACGTCATCGCGACCGCGGACGCCGCGGGCATCGCCATGGTGACGACCGGCATCCGCCACTTCCGCCACTGACGCATGCCTCCATATCTCCAAGGCGGCCCGCGGCGCGGCGTCCCGACCGGCAGCGCAAATCCTGCCTGCGAGAGGCGGCGTCCATCGCGCGACGCCGCCGGTGACGCCATCTCCGCGAGCGGCCGCCCGGCTCCGTCCCGCCGCCCGTTGAGGCCATCCCGAACGGCGCCGCCTTCGATCGCGGGCGCGGGTCGCGCCGCCCACGGCGTCGCGCGTTTCGCACGATGCCGCGCGGCCGGGAGCCGCGGCCCGGCCGACGGCCGCTGGGGGCCGGCGCCCGTCCGCCGGCCATGAGCCGTCGCCGGGCGGTGTTTTTGGACCGCGACGGGGTCCTCGTGGCCGACACGCATCACCTGCGGCGCGCCGACCAGCTCCGCTTGCTTCCAGGCGTCCCCGAGGCGCTCGTCCAGCTCCGGGAGGCCGGGTGGGCGCTCGTCGTCGCGACCAACCAATCCGTGGTGGCCCGGGGGTGGCTCAGCGAGGAGGGACTGGAGCGCGTGCACGGCGCGCTGATCGACATGCTGCGGGAGCGCGGCGCGACGCTGGACCGCATCTACTACTGCCCGCATCACCCGGACGGCGAGGTGCCCGAGTACCGGGGCGCCTGCGCCTGCCGGAAGCCGAACCCGGGCATGCTCCTCCGCGCCGCCGAGGAGATGGATCTCGACCTAGCGGACTCGGTCATGGTGGGCGACGCGCCGAGCGATATCGAGGCCGGGCGGCGCGCCGGTTGCCGCACCGTCTTGATCAGCCGCGGCGCGGTCGCGAACGAGCCGGTCTCGACCGGTGCCGATTACGTGGCGCCGGACCTCCGGCACGCCGCCGCGTGGATCCTCGCGCTCTCCCGGGCCTCGCCCCCGGACTGAATGGGACTCCGAGCGCGCCACGGCCGGGCGCCGCGGCCCACCTGAACTCGATCCGGGCGTTCAGCGGGCGCCGGTAGGAATCGCCACGATGCGAACGCGGGGACTGATGAGCGGCGCATCGTCGTTGCCGTCCTCGTCGCCCCCGCCGTCCAGGTATGCCGGCCGGGGAATGTCCGCGACGGCCGGCGCGTCGCGAAGTCCGCTACGGTCCCCGACCACGGCGAGGGTGATGCCCTGGCGCTGATACCACGCGAGATCCCTGTCAGGGGTGGCATACCGGACGTCGCAGGGCAGGCTCCGAAGATCCGGGAGATACCATCGAAGACCGGTATCGAACGCCACGACGTCCCCGGGACGCGCGTGGCGCGCTACCCAGGCCACCGCCTCGGTGCGGGTGTCCTCTTCGCGCCGCAGCGCCCACGCGAGCTGCCAGGCGCGCGTCGCCGGTTCCACCAGCAACGCCGCGATGCCGAGGACGGCGACGACCGTCGCCGCGCGGGACGCGGCGCCATCGATGCCGGGCGGTGCGCCTCGGCGCCACCACCCGCATGTCCACGTGCTCCACGCCCACGTGGCGCCGACCCCGGCAAGCACCGCCGCAAACGGCAGCAGCGGGACCATGCTGCGCAGAAAGAAGTTGCGCTGCCCGGCCATGAGGCAGAAGTACGGCACGATGAAGGCGCCGAAATACGCCGCCACGCGGGGCTGCCGCGCCGTCACCACGCCGGCCCCGAGCAGCGCGGCAAGCACCGGAATGATCCCGAACGCGGCGTGCGGCGTCACGTACCACTCCGGCGACGGGCTCCCGCCCTGCATGGGATGCACAAAGTACAGCAAGTTCTGCACGGCGCCGGCCTTGAGGGACGCGAGGGTCGGCAGGCCACCGTACGCCCGTGCTTCGGAGGCCCACACATCGAGCAGGTACCGCGGCGTCACGAGAACGCGCGGGGTCCCGACGACGAACCCCGCGGCCGCGGCGGCTCCCAAGACGGCCGCTTCACCGATGGCCGGCCCCCGGCGCCGGGGATTCAAGATGTGGGCCGCCACGAGGGCGATCAGGACCGCAAGGGCCGCCTGCTTCGTGGAGACGGCCAGACCGGCGAGGGCGCCAGCCACCGCGTAGTCTCGGAGCGAGCCGCCGCGCATGATTCGCAGGCCGGCCACGATGGCCGCGGACACGAAACACGTCATCGGCACGTCGACGCGCACGGTATCGGCGTAGTAGACGAGCCCCGGCGCGGCCGCCAGCAACGCCGCCGCGAGCAGACCGGCCGCGGGACCCCACACCGCGCGCCCGAGGCGGTACGCGAGGATTACGGTGGCCGCGGCAAACGCCACGGTCACGACCCTGGACCAGAGATAGAATGCCGGGTGGTTGATGTACCACCAGTACGGTGGCGCCGGCGGCAGATGGCTCAAGGGCGTTTGAGGATGGACCACCTCGACCGTCCAGCGCGATGCTACCTCGCCGCGCAGGCGGAGGTATCCATAGCACAGGTAGACCACCGGCAGCAGGATATAGAAGTACAGGCTCGGGTACGAGAACGCCTTGGGGTCGAGATCGCCGCGCTGCATCATGCCCACGACGTAGGTCACCACGTACGGCTCGTCCCATTCGTGGATGTAGGGGAGTCCCCGGCGGACGCCGATGAGTCTCACCACGAGCGCCGCGAGCACGATGCATCCCAGCAAGAGCATCTCGCCGCGGCCCGGTGGCACCCCGGCGGCGCTAAGGCGCGTGCCGCCTCCCCGGGGCGCGGGCGCGCCTTCCCGGGTGGGTGTGCGGATGGTTGGCTCGGAACCTCGGCAACACCTTGACACGCTCGCAGGCTCCGCCTATAATGTAGGGGACATAGCTGACCAGGCAAGTCCAATGGGGCATGTTGAGAACCGATTCCGAGCGGATCGGTTTTCTTTGTTTACGCCCACCGGTTCACCAGCGCGACCGCTGCCAGCGCTCCCCATACCGTTGCGGTGAAGTTCACGACCCCGTTGCCGATCCATCCCCAACGGGTCTCCACTGCGGCCCCGAGCAGGCTGTCGAGGACTGCTCCCGAGAGGCCGCTGAGGGTGACCGCGATCGCAAACGGCCACGCCGCCCCGCTCCAAAACGCGGCGCCGGTCGCGCCGATGAGCAGGGCGCCGGCAGCCGCTCCGGCCGTGCCTTGCGGGGTGACGCCCCCGGAGGTCCCGTGCGGCACCCGCGCCCCGGTCGTGATCAACACCGGTAGGGCGGCACCGAGCCGGCCGACTTCCGTCGCCCACGTGTCCGCCGTCGCGGCGGCCACGGCACCCGCCCCGGCGGCGAGCGCGAGGCGCGACCCCGTCACCGCGTAGACGCACGCGGTCAGCGCCGCGACGCCTCCGTTGGCTGCCACTTGGTGCCAGTGGCGTCCGCCGTAATCCGGCGATCGGATGGCGCGCCTCGGGCACTCTCCGGCAGCGGCATCGGCCCCGAGATGGAGTTGCGACGCGCCGGAATCGCGCCCCGCGGAGCGACGGTGCACACGCGCGGGTGTGACGGGAGCTTCGATCCTGGTCAGCGCGGACGACGACGCGAAGAACGCCCCGACGAGCGCGGCCCAGGGCCATCCGCCGGCGCCGTAGAGGACGATGCCGCAGGCTGTGGCCGCGTAGGCGCCCGATCGCGTGAGAGCGCGGACCCGATACGCCAGGAGGCCAATCGCGCCGCCGGCGATGGCGGCGGCGATCGCGCGTAGGAAGATTGCCGTCGCGGGATGCACCGCCTCTTAGTTCGGTGCGGGGGAGAACGCTCCTCGATGCGTCGCACAGCATCGCGTGGCGCTGCGTGGCGCTGCGCCCGTATTGACAAGGACACCGGGGCGCGCTACATTTTTCGTGGACTTCGGCTGTACCTTAACAAGCCCGACAACCCCGAGCACGATTCACGCGCCCAGCGTCGCCCCTTCGTCGTGGCACCCGTCGCGCTTCGTATCGATCGTGCCGACTCGCTCAAGGCCGGTATCCTCGGACCGAGAAAGTGGATGCCGTTGCCTTGACAACGTTATGTGGGGGGTTGTATAAATAGATGTCGTGGTCGGGAAGCCGCCCACCTGGGCGGGGTCTCGGCCGCGTCGATTCTTCGACACCTTGAAAACTGCATAGTGGCAAGGGGAACGCGACAGCCCACGAATTGTGGACCCGGAGAGAAGTCTCTCTGGG
>JAJPJL010000108.1 GCA_021324255.1 Bacillota bacterium | reverse complement strand
CTCGCCGCCGCAGGCGATCCAGCGCATGCTGGACGTCGAAGCGGCGCTCGCGCGAGCCGAGGCCGCCGCGGGCATCATTCCGCCGGAGGCCGCCCGGGCCATCGGCGCGCAATGCCAGGCCGTGTTCTACGACGCCGACACACTATATCGGGATGCGATCGGCGCGGCGTCGCCGGCGGTCCCGCTGGTGCGCATGCTGACCGCGCGGGTCGGCGGCGGCGCCGCGCGCTTCGTCCACTGGGGCGCCACGAGCCAGGACATCATCGACACCGCGATGGTGCTGCAGATCCGCGACGCCCTTGGGCTCCTCGGCGCGCGGCTGCGTGAGATCGGCGGGACGTGCGCCGGCCTCGCCGAGCGGTACCGGCGCACGCCGATGGCCGGCCGGACGCTGCTCCAGCAGGCCGTCCCGATCACGTTCGGACTCAAGGCGGCGCGGTGGCTGGGGCTCGTCACGCGGTCGGCGGAGCGGCTCACCGCGGTGCGTCCGAGTCTCCTGGTCGTGCAGTTCGGCGGCGCGGCGGGCACGCTCGCGTCGCTCGGACCCGAGGGCCTCCGCGTGATGGAGCTCCTGGCCGCGGAGTTGCGTCTCGGGGTGCCGGCGCTGCCCTGGCACGCCGAGCGGGACCGGATCGCGGCGCTCGGGGCCGCGCTCGGCATCGTCAGCGGCGCGATGGGCAAGATCGCCACGGATCTCGCGCTGCTCTCGCAGACCGAGGTCGGGGAAGTCGTGCCCGCGCCCGGACGGGGGGGCCGATCCTCCGCCATGCCCCACAAGCGCAACCCCGTCGATGCGACGGCCGCCCTTGCCGCCTGCCGGCTGGCGCTCGCGGCGGTGCCCGTCGTGTTCTATGGGATGCTGCAGGAGCACGAGCGCGCGGCGGGCGGATGGCAGGCCGAGTGGCGGGCCGTTCCCGACCTCTTTCGGTTCGCCGGGGGATCCGCCGACGCCGTCGCGCGCGCGCTCGGGGGACTCGCAGCCGACGAGCGCCGGATGGCCGCCAACCTGGCCCTGGGCGGCGGCCAGATCATGGCCGAAGCGCTGACCGTGGCGCTCGCCGACCGCGTCGGCCGGGACGCGGCGTACCGGCTCGTGGAGGCGGCGTGCGAGCGCGCGGCGGGCGCCGGGGCCGAGCTGCGTGACGCGGCGGAGGCGGACGAGCAGATCCGCGCCGCGCTCCCGGATGACGCCATCGCCCGGGCGCTCGACCCCACCCGGTACGTGGGGAGCGCGGGCGCGTTCATCGACCGGGCGCTCGCGGAGTTCCACGCGACGCAGGCCGCCGAGGCGGGAGGCCGGGAGCCATAGCGATGCGCACCCAGGTCGGCATCGTGGGCGCGGGACCCGCGGGGCTCCTCCTGTCGCACCTGCTCCACCGTCGAGGGATCGAGTGCGTCGTCCTCGAGCTCCGGAGCCGGCAGTACTGCGAGACCCGGATACGCGCGGGCGTACTGGAGCAGGGGACGGCCGAGCTGCTTCGCGCCATCGGCGTGGGCGAGCGCATGGCGCGGGAGGGGCTGGTGCACCACGGAATCGTGCTGCGGTTCGACCGGCGCGACCACCGCATCGACCTGAGCGGGTTGACCGGCCGGGCGATCACCGTGTACGGCCAGCACGAGGTGGTCAAGGATCTCATCGCCGCCCGGCTGGCGGCGGGCGGCGAGATCCTCTTCGAGGTGGCCGGCGTCGAGGTGGCGGACGTCGACACGCCGGCGCCCCGGATCCGGTTTCGCCACGCCGGGGCGCACCGCGAGCTCCGGTGCGACTTCGTCGCCGGCTGCGACGGCTTCCACGGCGTATGCCGGTCCTCCATCCCCCCGCGGGCGCTCAGCACCTACGAGCACACGTTTCCACACGCCTGGCTCGGCGTGCTCGCGCGGGTGCCGCCGCCGTCGGAGGAGCTGATCTACGCGAGCCACGAGCGCGGGTTTGCGCTGCAGAGCATGCGTTCACCCGAGCTCTCGCGTCTCTACCTCCAATGCGCGCCGACCGACGAGCTCGAGGCCTGGCCGGACGACCGAATCTGGGACGAGCTGCGGCGGCGGTTCGAGCGCGAGGGCTGGACGCTGCCCGAAGGCCCCGTGCTCCACAAAGGCATCACGGCGATGCGGTGCTTCGTCGCCGACCCGATGCAGTACGGGCGGCTCTTTCTCGTGGGCGACGCGGCGCACATCGTGCCGCCCACGGGGGCGAAGGGATTGAACCTGGCCGCCGCGGACGTGCGCGTGCTCGCGCGAGCGCTCGACGCGCACTACGCCGAAGGCCGCGGCGATCTCTTGGAGCGCTACTCCGCGGTGTGCCTGCGGCGGGTGTGGAAGGTGCAGCGGTTCTCGTCGTGGATGACCTCGATGCTCCACCGGTCGGCCGGCGGGCCGTTCTTCGACCGCCTGCGGCACGCCGAACTGGACTATGTCACAGGGTCGCGCGCCGCGTCCACGGCGCTGGCCGAGAACTACGTGGGGCTGCCGTTCGAGGATGGGTGAGCGTCCGGCCGGGCGCGGCCATGCGGTTCCCGGTCCCCGGCGTCGGGACCGCGTCCTCCGCACGCGTCACGGCGCCGCGATGGGGTCGCCGTGCGACGAGGCGGGGCCCGCGACGCCGGCGCGCCGGGGAGCGACGTAGCCGTTTCAGGCGTTCCGGGGTAGCCTAAGTAGTGAGGTCGCACCGCAGCGTCTCGAGCCCCGCCCGTATCCGGTGACGCCGCGCGGCGGGAGAGGTGAGTGGGGATGGCATCTGCCCGCGCCGACGACACCATCGCGACGTTGATTCCCGCGCGTCTCGACCGGCTCCCGTGGTCCCCTTGGCATTGGCTCATCGTCACCGCCCTCGGCATCACCTGGATCCTCGACGGGCTCGAGGTGACGATCGTCGGGGCCGTGGGCGGCGTGCTCACCGAACGTCAGACGCTCGGCTTTACGAGCGCCGAGATCGGGCTCGCCGGGTCCGCGTACATTCTCGGCGCCGTCCTGGGCGCGCTGGTGTTCGGCACCCTCGCGGACCGGCTCGGCCGCAAGCGGCTGTTCCTCATCACGCTGGGCGTGTACGTGTGCGCGACCGTGGCGACGGCGTTCTCGTGGAATTTCCTCAGCTTCGCCGTGTTCCGGTTCTTCACCGGGAGCGGCATCGGCGGCGAGTACTCCGCCATCAACTCGGCGATCGACGAGCTCATCCCCGCGCGCGTCCGGGGGTGGGTGGACATCGCCATCAACGGCAGCTGGTGGATCGGCACGCTGGTCGGCGCGCTGCTCTCGCTCGTGTTGCTCAATCCCCGCATCCTGCCGCACGCGCTCGGCTGGCGCCTCGCGTTCGGCAGCGGGGCGGTCCTCGGCCTGGTCATCCTCATGGTGCGCCGGTACATTCCGGAGACGCCGCGATGGCTCATGACGCACGGCCGCGCGGACGACGCGGAGCGGATCGTGGCGGCGATCGAGGCCGACGTCAAGCGCGGCACCGGCCTGGCGCAGCTCCCGGAGCCGGAAGGGCGCCCGATGCTCATTCATCGCAGCCGCCGCGTGGGGATGGGGCTCATCGCGCGCGTGATGTTTCGCCACTATCTGGCGCGATCCGTGCTCGGGCTGTCGCTGATCACCGGGCAGGCGTTTCTCTATAACGCCATCTTCTTCACCTACACGCTCGTGCTGACGACGTTCTATCACGTGCCGTCGGGCTCCGTCGGCTCGTACTTGATCCCGTTTGCCATCGGGAACGTGCTCGGGCCGTGGCTGATCGGAAGGTTCTTCGACACGATCGGCCGCCGCGCGATGATCACGCTCACCTACGGCCTCTCCGGCGTGCTCATCGTCGTCACCGGGTACCTCTTCGATCGG
This sequence comes from Bacillota bacterium, assembly GCA_021324255.1. Lineage (GTDB taxonomy): Bacteria > Sysuimicrobiota > Sysuimicrobiia > Sysuimicrobiales > Segetimicrobiaceae > JAJPIA01. The sequence continues at coordinate 2,759 of JAJPJL010000108.1, read as the reverse complement.
GGCACCCTCACCGCGGCCACCCAGACGCTGGCGTGGTCCGCCGTGTTCTTCTTCGCGTCCGCGGGCGCGAGCTCGGCGTACCTCACCGTCAGCGAGATCTTTCCGCTGGAGCTGCGGGCGATGGCGATCGCGTTCTTCTACGCGGTCGGGACGGCGATCGGCGGCATCTCGGGCCCCATGCTCTTCGGCGCCTTGATCCAGACGGCGTCGCGGCCGAACGTCTTCTACGGGTACCTGATCGGCGGCGCCGCCATGATGGCGTCCGCCGTCGTCGAGCTCGTCATCGGCGTCAACGCCGAGCGCCGGTCGCTCGAGAGCATCGCGCGACCGCTCTCGATGCTGAGCGAGATGTCGGACCCCGTGGGGCGGCCCGGGATGGGAAGGAGCCTCCCGGTCAGCTGACGCCCCGGCGCGGCGCGCCGCGGCGGTGGAGGAACCGCGGGGACGCGCCGCCGAAGACCCGCGGCGCGGTTATGGCACACGGTTCCCCCCGGATCGTCGCGCGTTCATGCGGAGCGGCACCGTCACGGCGCACCACCGTCTCCGGCGCGCTCCGCGGCGCGGGGACGCCCGGGGCCGGCCGTGCCTGATCTCCGCTTGGAACGCCTCGGCAAGGCGTTCGGAGGCACGGGTGGGTCGCGGGAGGCGGCCGCGTGGGCGGTCACGGACCTCTCGCTCACGATCGCCGAGGGGCAGTTCCTGACGCTGCTCGGGCCATCCGGCTGCGGCAAGACCACCACGCTGCGCATGATCGCCGGCCTCATCCCCCCGACCACGGGTCGCATCGTGCTCGGCGACCGCCTGCTCTCGTCGGCCGAGGAACGGGTCGCGGTGCCGCCCGAGCAGCGCGGCATGGGGATGGTCTTTCAAAGCTATGCCGTGTGGCCGCACCTCACCGCCGCGCAAAACGTCGCGTATCCGTTGCGCCGGGCGCGGCTCGCGCGCGCGGAGATCGAACGGCGAACGCGGGACGCGCTCGGCCTGGTGCACCTCGACGGGCTGGGGGAGCGGTACCCCCACGAGCTATCGGGCGGCCAGCAGCAGCGGGTGGCGGTTGCCCGTGCGCTCGTCATGGAGCCCGCGGTGTTGCTCATGGACGAGCCGCTCAGCAACCTCGACGCTCAGCTGCGCGACGAGTTGCGCGCCGAATTGCGGGACCTCCACGACCGTCTCGGCGTGACGATCGTCTACGTGACGCACGACCAGCGCGAGGCGATGGCCCTGTCGGACCGCATCGCGGTGCTGCTCGCCGGCCGGATCGCCCAGGTCGCGCCGCCCCGTGAGCTCTACGAGTGCCCCGCGGATCCGACGGTGGCGGCGTTTGTGGGCGCGGTCAACCTCCTCCCCGGCGAGGTCGTCGCCGCGACGCCCGCGGGCCTCCAGGTCCGCCTGTGCAACGGTCATCCCATGCCGGTGATGACGCTGCCCGGCGTGGCGGGCGCCTCGCCCGGCCGGCGGGTGCTCGTGTGCGTTCGCCCGGAATTCCTGGAGGAAGCCCCGGACGGCGCGCTCCCGGCGCGCGTCACGCGCGCGACGTATCTCGGCAACCGGATCGACTACCTGGCCCAGGTCGGCACGCTCACCGTGCGGGTGGAGGGACGGCCGGATCGGCCGCTTCGTCCGGGGGACGAGACGCGCCTGGCGGTCCGGCGGGCCGTCGTCTATCCGGATGCGACGATGTCCACGACATCGGCCGGAGACGGCGCCGCGTAATCGGGCCGGGAGGCGAGCAGCGCGCCGCGGTCCTGGACGCCCCAGAGCGCGGCGACGCTCCGCACGCCCGCCGCCCGCGCGGCCGCGATGTCGAGCGGCGCGTCCCCGATCATGACCGCCGCCGCGGGCGCGGTGTCGAGCCGCTGCAACGCCACGCGCACGCGATCGGGCGCCGGTTTGGGACGCGGCGCGTCCTCGGCGCCGACCGCGGTCACAATCCACGGCGCGAGGCCGAGCACCTGGATGGCCTGGGACGCGGCGCGGGCGCGCTTGGACGTCACCACCGCCGACACACACCCGCGCGCCGCGAGTCCCGCCAGCATCGCGGCCACGCCGGGAAACACCGACGCCATCCGCGGCTCGTGCTCATCGTAGAACGCCGTGTAGGCGCGGAGGAGCGGGCCGGTATCATCGGGGGCCAGGGCGGCGAAGCGGATGGCAAGCGGCTCCCCCCACCGCACGCGCGCCTCCTGCTCCGTGATTTCGCGGCCGAGCACCTCGCGGCAGGCGTGCTGGAACGACGCCACGATCAGGGCATGGGAATCGATGAGCGTGCCGTCGAGGTCGAACAGCACGGCCCGCACGGTCATGGGATTGGGTTCGCGCCCTCCGTTGCGCCCACGCGCGTCCGTAGCGCCCGAGACGGCCTGAAACGACGGGCGCGCACTTACCCGCGGGCCTGATGAAGTCCTGCGGAAGCGGCAGCGGCCCGGCGTGGGGCCGCGCGCCGTGGTTGCGTCGTGCGCGGCGCCCCGGACGCCGGCGCGCGCCCGGGCGCGTGACGGGACGGGGTGGTGCTGTTATAATCAGGCTGCGCGCGAGCCCACGTAGCTCAGGCGGCAGAGCGTGTCCTTGGTAAGGACAAGGTCACCGGTTCGAATCCGGTCGTGGACTCCAGGTACAGTCCCGTGGCGGTTGCCACGGGGCTTTGCGCCCCGACGGCGCGGGGTGGTGGGGCGGCCGGGGGATCCCAGGGAGGCGTAGGAGGCAGGGGGATGGCGAAGGCAAAGTTCGAGCGGACGAAGCCGCACGTCAACGTGGGGACG